>NZ_JBFULT010000188.1:0-12530 GCF_054049755.1 Bradyrhizobium sp. P5_C11_2 | reverse complement strand
GTGTTCGCCCGTGACTGTCTTCGGAGCCTCGGTCTTCGAGCCAGGTTCGATTGAAGCCCATGAAGTTGCGAAATTGCCCGGTATCAGGGTTCCAGGCATGCTGCACAAAGGCAGCAAAGCGGGAGGTCAAGACCTCCGATAGCGGCTGTTCGCCCGGATTGTTGAGGGCGCAGGCCAGCAGCAACGCCCGCGCATTGTCGTCGACGCAATAACCGTGCGCGCGATCGGGCACCGAATGCACCGCATGCTGGAACAGGCCGACATCGTCGCACATCGACAGGAAGTAGCCGATCTGCATATCCGGCGGCGCCGGGCCACGCGGCCCCGGCGAGCCGACGTCGGAGCGCGCGAAGACCTTGGGCCGGTGACCTTGCCGTGCAGTCTCGAAGACGGACATGTAACGCTCGGCCGTGCATTCCCACGTCATCGTCCGGCTCGCGGCATAGGCGCGCCGGGACATCGCCTGCCGTCGCACGTCGTCGGTGAGCAATTTTGCGATTTCGTCGCCAATGGCGGCGGCATCGCCGAACGGCACCAGAACTCCGCATCCCTCTGTCAGCAGCTCGCGTGCGTGCCAGTAAGGCGTCGAAACGACCGGCTTCCCCAATCCGAAGCTGTAGGCCAGCGTTCCAGATGTCATCTGGGCTTCGTTGAGATAGGGCGTGACATAGACGTCGCACATCGAGATGAATTCGAGCAACGTCGCCAGATCGACGAACCGGTCGAGGAACACCACGTGGTCGTCGATTCCAAGTTCGCGCACCCGCGCCATCAGGCCTTCGCGATAGGCCTCGCCCTGGTTTCGAACCAAATTCGGGTGCGTTGCGCCGAGCACGACGTACACCGCGTCCGCGCAGCGCTTCAGAATCTGCGGCATGGCGTCGATCATGACCTCGATGCCCTTGTTGGGGGACAGCAGACCGAAGGTCAGAATGACCGAATCTTGCTCAAATCCGAGCCTGGCTTTCGCCGCGTCGGGCGCGACGAAGGCGACATCGGGAATACCGTGGGCAATGACCTCGATCTTGTCGTCGGGCACCAGATAGACGTCGCGCAGCAGTTCGCGGCCTTTATGGGCCATCACCACGACCTTCGACGACGCATCGACGATGCGCTCCATGACCGTACGTTGCGCCGGTGTCGGATTGGCCAGCACGGTGTGGAACGTCGTCACCACCGGCATGGCAAGGCGAGACAACAGCACGAGAATATGGGCACCGGCTTCACCACCGAAAATCCCGAACTCGTGCTGCAGGCACACGGTGTCGAACTGGCCGGCATTGAGGAAATCCGCGGCCCGTATGTAGTCTTCGATACTGCCGTCCTTGATCTGGAAAGCGACCGCCGGGGGATAATCATAGGCCTGACCGCGATCGGTCATCGCCACGATGCAGGTCTCGAGATCAGGGCGCGAAATCGATATCGCGTTCTTCAGGTCGGTCGTATAGGTCGCGATTCCGCACCGGCGGGGCAACGAGTTGCCGATGACGGCGATACGGCGGAGCGGCGTCATGTCGGCACCTCGTTGATTTCGCTTGATGTCGGAGTGTGCACGGCGGCGGGCGGACCGGCAGGCCTCGTCGTCCGTTCGGTGCAATCCTGCAGCAGGGATGCAATTGGATCCGGCCCGGGATAGGCGATCAGGATGCTCATCCCGCTCGAGCCCACGTCGATGCCGGCGCGATCGGCCTCAATGAAGATCGCCTCCCCGACGGTGGCATTCGCCGGCCCGATGCGCCCCTTCCCGTCGACGACGAGGAGCCAGGATTCCCGATCGGTATCGAGCCTCCAATGCGAATGGGCCTGAAGATCGATCCGCTCGAGCACGAAATGCGAACTTGCGACGAGAACGCTGCGCGCATCGGCGAGGCGCCGTGGAGGCGATTGCGGTTGCGGCGGCCCGGCGTCGGAAATGGCGACCGCGCTGTCCTCGTGCAGCTCGCGCTGCCGGCCGAAATCGAACAGGCGGAATGTCGTGTCGCTGCGCTGCTGGATCTCGGCGAGCACGATATCGGCGCCGATGGCGTGGATCGTGCCGGCGGGGACGAAGATCACGTCGCCTTGCGCGACAGGACGCCATTGCACAAGGCCAGCAATCGAGCCGTCCCTGATCGCTGCGCGCAATGCCTGTGGCGTCAGATGCCGCTTCAATCCCAGCGCAACCTGCGCGCCCGGCGGCGCCGAGAGGATGTACCACGCCTCGGTTTTTCCGTTCGGCAGGCCGATGGCGTGCGCGAATTCGTCGGTCGGGTGAACCTGGATCGACAAGGGCTGGCTGGTGAACAGCAGCTTGAGCAGGAGTGCCGGGCTCGGCGCACGCTTGTCGATGCGTTCAAGCCACAACTCGCCGACCGGGTCAGCGGAAGCGTCAATGCTGCTCCAGGGGCGCAGATCGACGCGGCCCCAGGGTTTGCGGGCGATCTCTATGGAGGCATGCTCGAAGGTCATTCCTTGTCCGGCTCACGCCAGCCGATGGAATGCCGGCGGCAAAGGCTCCCGAACGAGCTCGCTCAGGTTCAGGGTCTCGCCGCTGTCCTCGATGTCCGAGACCAGAACTTCGACAAAGGGATGCTGGCGATTGAACCCGGCACCGCGCTGGTACTTTGCGCTGACGATGCGCTCGATCGATGCAAGATTGAGTTTGCCAAGCGCATTGTACTGACCGCGGAACAGGCTCTGTTCGCTGACGCGATGCTCGACCGAGGCGACCCAGATATCCATCACCTTGCGGCCAACGAACGCCTCGACCGGTTCAGAGCCATCCCGGGCGCTCAGTCGCAGCCCGTCCATACTATGTGGCCCGTCATCGACGCTAAATTGTGTAAGTAACATGACAGATCCTCCTGATAATGGCGCTTGTTCGCGCCGTCAGCCCTCTGCCACGCCCGCGCTGCTTGGTTACAAGCCTCAACAACCGCGACAGATATTCTTCAGCTTCGCCGCGGTTCGGGCCTCTTCCGCAACGAATGGATCTTTGTATGGAGCCCGAGAGACGTCGTTTTCGACAGCGGCAGGCGTCTTCGCCTTCGGCGGAAACGCGGCGTCGTAACAGGCGAGCCGTCCGCTCGTGCTTTCGATCGCGCGGCAGTCCGGTTCTCCGGCGGCAGCGCCTTGCGCCGAGGTGCCGGGCATCAATGCGACGAGAAGCGTTGTCATGCAGGCGCCTTTCCGGGCAGCACTCACGCCGAACATCCTATGATCTCCTTTTTGCCTGCCGATTGCCGCCCGGCGCGCCTTCGGCCGAGTCGGTCTTCCCGCAACAGCCTTCTGCGGAGCGGTAACAGTCGTGATACGGCTAAGGCCTACGCGCCGCAGGGTGGATCGTTCCTAGCGGCAGGGTGGATCGTTCCTATTGGCCAAGTATTGCGGTTGCGGCGTCCTATCCATGTAGGAAAGCCGCTGCGGCCACCAGAAGCAGAAGAAACAACGGGACGATCACCGGCGGCACGATCCAATCGGCCAGACGAAATTGAGGCATGCAGGCTCCTCCTCAGTCGGCGGGAGCGCTCGTGACCCTCAGTCACCGATGGAAGCCGTTGGAAGGGCGGTGATGGCGCAACCCTACGCTGACGCCCTGCGAATAGCGAGCTTTTAAAACGCTGTACGACATCAGCGAGCCCGATTTCGGCGTAACGACGAGTTGTCTGAAGGCCACGGCGACAGGATCGCTGGCTGCGTCGCAGCTGGTTGCCTTGGCTGGTGGCCTCGCTTACGTCATACCGGGTTGGGACAGCCGGATTTGTCACTCTTCGGACCGGAAGTCCGCCAACCCCTCCGGATTTATGCGGTTACGCCCAAGCAACGGGCGCTATCAACGTGGACGCGGCTCGCATGGTGACCATCTATTTCGATCTCGACGGCACGCTCACCGACCCCAAGCCCGGGATCACCCGCTCGATCCAGTACGCGCTCGAGCGGCTTGGCGTCGCGGTCCCGAGCGAGGACGAGCTGACCTGGTGCATTGGCCCGCCATTGCATGCCAGCCTGAAGAAGCTCACCGGAACCGACGAGCTCGCCGACCGGGCGCTGCTGCTCTATCGCGAGCGGTTCAGCGATATCGGCCTGTTCGAGAACGAGGCCTATGACGGCATCAAGGACACGCTGACGACGCTTGCCGCGACGACGCCACGCATGTTCGTCGCCACCAGCAAACCCGCGGTCTACGCCACCCGCATCGTCGATCATTTCGGCCTGAAACCGTATTTCGAGCGCGTGTTCGGCTCCGAGCTCGACGGCACGCGGGTCGACAAGCGCGACCTGCTGCGCTACGCGCTCGACGAGGCCAAGGTCGATCCCACCAGCGCGATCATGATCGGCGACCGCGGCCATGACGTGGTCGGCGCCAGGACCAACGGCATGACCGCGATCGGCGTGCTCTATGGCTATGGCAGCGAGGCGGAGCTCAGGGATGCCGGCGCGCATCACATCTGCGCCGCGCATCGCGAGCTGCTCGGCCATTGCGTGGCATGAACGTCAAGCGCCGTCGGTCCCGACCGCCGCCAGCATGCCGGTCTTCGGGTGGCAGTTCAGATATTCGAAGAACTGCTCGTCGGCGGCCGCCACCGTAACCTCGTGATAGAGCCGCAGCTTTGCCGATGGCCCGAGCGTCGAGAGATACTTCATCGCGGCGCCGAAGATCCTGACATGGGTCGGATGCGACTCCGCCCAGCGCTCGAGCGCAGCAAGGCTCTTCCACCAGCTCTGGCCGTAGGATTTTTCGCTCACGCTGCCGTCGGCGGCGAGCACATTCATGTAGCGATTGGCGTAGCAGCCGATGCCAAGCCCGTCGTCGCGCAAAAAATCCATGCCTTCGCGCAACACCGGTTCGACATCGTCGAGATAGAGTTTTCGCTCCGACGCCTCGGTGTCGCTCCAGTCCTGCCCGGAGCGGATCAGGCAGAGGTTGTCATGCGCCTGAACGCGCAGTCGCGCACCGTCGCGGATCAGCTCGGGAGCCCCGCCGGGCGCCATCGCATCGGTCTGGGACAGCGGAATGCGGTCGCGCATGCCGCCCCAATAGGCATGCTCCTGCACCTCGCCGCTCATGTCGTCCGCAATGACGGCGACGCCCTCGGGCCGGCCGAGCGAGGAGAACAGAGTCTCGTGGCGCGCGACTGAGGGGCGCAGCACCTCGATGAAGGTGCCGACGCCTTCGCGCGCCGTCCCGGTCCACGCCTCACGCGACGACGCAAACCAGGCGTCGAAACGCGCGATGTCGTCCCAATAGGCGACCGAGACGACATTCGTACAGCCGGCCTGGTCGACGTACTGCGCACGGTCCCAATGCGAGGGACCCCTGTCTGCCCGGAAGCGCCCGGCGATTTCGGCGAGCGCCTCCGTCGCCGCCGCCGGCACCGCGCCGCGATACTGCACACCGAAATAGGCCATCACGACGCGGCTCACGGCGGGCTTGTAGCGCGCCACGAACGACGGATATGGCGGCCGGTAATCGTCCGGCACGCGCCTGTGGCGCGAGCGCTCGGTCTCGAGATGCGGAGGAATTGCGGATTCCATGGCGATACCCTCCCCGTGATTGCAGTGCTCAGCTTGCCGCCGCAGCGATGTCCGCGGGCTCGATGGTGTCGGCCGGCAGCGCGAACTGCTCGACGCGCTGGTACCGCTTCTTGTTGAGCAGGAGCCGCGTCACGTCGGGCCGCGAATAGTGCCCGGCCGGATCGGCCGCGTTCTTGGCGACGCCGATGGCGCCGAGATCGATCTCGGCGATCAACAGCCCTTCCTGATCAGGCGGCAGCTTGTCGCCGATCTGGCTGCCGTCTGGGCCGTAGATTGCGGCGAACCCRCCGCCGACATGCAGCAGCGCGTTCTTGTCGGGCCGGTCGCACAGTTCATCGATCATGGCCTGCGACACCGTCGCGCAAGGCGCCAGCACGAAGCACGAGCCCTCCACCGCGTAGACGCGCGAGGCGGCGTTGTTCACCTCGGCGCCGAGCGCCGGCGCAAAGGGATCGTAGAGCGAAAAGCTCGGCCAGGCCGCGACATGGACCTGCTCGTTCTGGGCGTACATGGCGTATTTCGACAGCGGCTGGAGATGCTCCCAGCAGCACAGCGCGCCCAGGCGCCCGATATCGGACCTGGCGTGGACGGCGAGGTCGCTGCCGTCGCCCTCGCCATAGACGGTGCGCTCGGCATGGGTCGGCCGCAGCTTGCGGCGCTTGGCGATGGTCTCGCCATCGGGGCCGATCAGCCATTGCGCGAGATAGAGGCTGCCGCCGTCGCGCTCGGACAGTCCGATCACGGCGGTGAGGTTCGCCTTCCGCACGGCGTCGCGCAGCTTCTCGGCCTGCGGGCTGTCATAGGACAGCGAATTGTCGAAATAGCGCTGGACGAAGCCGCGGCCGATCGCCCAGGCCGGCGAGTCCAGCCAGATGTGCCAGGGATAGCCGGGGATGAAGGCCTCCGGAAAGGCGATGAGCCTGGCGCCCTTTTCCGCCGCCTCCCTGATCAGCCCGATCGACTTGTCGATCGAGGCGTCGAGATCCAGCCAGGCGGGCGCCGCCTGCACCACCGCCACCTTGTATTTCGGATGTTGGATGCCCATTGCCGCCTCCTCGTGCTCCGCTGGGACAGGGTGGCTTTCCGGTTGATCGCGGCCCGCCCCCGATGCAGTCTATTGGGCCAGAGCCGGACGAGGCCCGCTCGACCGCCATGGCACGAAAATTCGACTGGAACGGCGGTACGGAATTTGCCTCGAACTCCGCCAGGGCCAGTGATCGCCTGCGCAATTTCGGGACGTGAAAGGGAGGCCAGCTCATGTCCATCCAGTTCACCACGGACGGCAGCCCCGGGCACCGGCGTCTCGCGCTGTGGCAGGACATCGTCTGCGACGTCTTCGTCGGGCTCGACTGCAAATCGGACCTCGGCAGCGCCTTTCGCG
This sequence comes from Bradyrhizobium sp. P5_C11_2, assembly GCF_054049755.1. NCBI lineage: Bacteria > Pseudomonadati > Pseudomonadota > Alphaproteobacteria > Hyphomicrobiales > Nitrobacteraceae > Bradyrhizobium > Bradyrhizobium sp. P5_C11_2. The sequence goes on along the minus strand of NZ_JBFULT010000188.1, from coordinate 5,635 downwards.
GCTCGGTGACCCAGGCCGCGCTTGGCAAAGCGGTGTGCTCCGAGGTCTGCTCGGATCGCCAGCATGTCTTCCGCACGCCCTCGCGCATTGCGCGCTCGGACCAGGACTTCGTGCTCGTCGCGCTTGGCAATCGCGGCAACGGCGGTGTCGTGCAGGACGGCCGCGAGACCGTGATCCATCCCGGCGAGTTCGCGCTCTACGACACCACGCGTCCCTACGAACTGAAGTTCAACGATGCTTTCACGCAGACCATCTTCAAGGTGCCACGCGAGATGCTGCAGCGGCGGCTCGGCCGCACCGAAGCCCTCACTGCGTTGTCATTCGGCGCCGGCGTGCCGCTGGAACGGCTCGCCTATGATTTCATCGTCAAGCTCTGCCAGAGCGCGGACCAACTCGCCCCGGACAACGCCGCCGCACTGTCAGAACAGGCCGTCGATCTCCTGGCGATGGCGCTGAGCGAGCGGCTCGGCAAGACCTCGCTGCCGTCCTCGACCCATCGCTCCGCCCTGCTGTACCGGCTGAAAGCGCATATCCGCGCGCGCCTCTCCGACCCCGAGCTCTCTCTGTCGGAGACCGCCGCCGCGCTCGGCATCTCGCCGCGCTACGTCAATGATCTTCTCGCCGACGAGGACACATCATTCCAGCGTTATGTCCTCGCCGAGYGCCTCGCCCAATGCAGGCGCGACCTCGCCTCGCCCGTGCTCGCCCACCGCCATGTCAGCGAGATCGCTTTCGCCTGGGGCTTCAACGACCTCTCGCATTTCGGCCGCGTCTTCCGTGAGCATTTCGGGATGTCGCCGCGCGACTTCCGGCAGAGCCAGTTGCGGCATTGAGGCCCATTCCCAGTTAGCCATCACCTCGAGCCTTCGCCCTGAGCGAAGGCAATGCTCGCCAATTCCAGATTGTCAGGCCCTGCGGCCTGCATCAGGCTGGCACGTATGAGGACTCACGCCACGATAAGCGGATCGGAGCTGTTGCTGAGTGTGATCACTCTCCGGCTCGCGGTGTTGGTCCTGGTCGGCTGGGGCCTGACGCTCCTGCCGCGACAGCCGCATGACCAACCCGTCTGCCTTCCCTCGCCTGTCATACGGGGCGATGCTCAGCCTCCAGCCAAGACACTCGGCCCGCGCGTTGCCGATGCGGCATTCGATGACATGCGCTTGCACGACTAGGCCGTTCCCAAGCAAGGCCGGTATGTGAGCGCGGAGTAGGACGCAGCGCCGGCTTGCATTACCATCGCTCCCAAGACCGCACGGATCAATCAGCGGCCAGTCGAGGAGCATATCGATGGAATACCGACGCTTGGGCCGGTCAGGCCTCATGGTGCCCGCTTTGAGCCTTGGAACCGGCACCTTCGGCGGCGTCGGCCGCCTCGCCGCCTGGGGCACGACGGACGCGACCGAAGCGCGCCGCCTTCTCGATATCTGCCTCGAGGCTGGCGTGTCGATGTTCGACACCGCGGACGTCTATTCGCTCGGTGAGTCCGAGCGCGTTCTCGGCGAGGCCATCAAGGGCCGCCGTGACAAGGTCCTGGTCTCGACCAAGGCAACGTTCCGCTTCGGCGATGGCCCCAACGACATCGGCTCGTCACGGCAGCATCTGCTCACGGCGATCGATGCCTCGCTGAGCCGGCTCGGCACCGATTACATCGACCTGTTCCAGCTTCACGGCTTCGACGCCTTCACTCCTCCTGAGGAAGTGCTCAGCACCCTCGATGTGCTCGTGCGCGCCGGCAAGATCCGCTATGTCGGCGTTTCGAACTTTTCGGGCTGGCACCTGATGAAGTCGCTCGCAACGGCCGACAAGCACGGCTTCCCGCGCTACGTGGCCAATCAGACCTATTATTCGTTGATCGGGCGCGACTACGAATGGGAGCTGATGCCGCTCGGTCTCGACCAGGGGCTCGGCGCGGTGGTCTGGTCGCCGCTCGGATGGGGACGTCTCACCGGAAAAATCCGCCGCGGTCAACCGAAGCCCGAAGTGAGCCGCCTGCCGAAGACCGCCGATTTCGGGCCGCCGGTGCCGGACGAGCACGTCTATCGCGTCGTGGACGCGATAGACGAGGTCGCAAAGGAGACAGGCAAGAGCGTGTCGCAGATTGCGCTGAACTGGTTGCTGCAGCGTCCGACCGTCTCGACGCTGATCATCGGCGCGCGCAACGAGACGCAGTTGCGCGAAAATCTCGGTGCGGTCGGCTGGTCGCTGACCAAGGACCAGATCGCCAAGCTCGATGCGGCAAGCAAGGTGACGCTGCCCTATCCCTATTGGCATCAGCGCACGACCTTCACCGACCGCAATCCGCCACCGGTGTAGGGCAGCTCGTCTCGAACGTTCGGCCTTGAGCTGCATCAAGCCGGCCGGCGTCCGCCGTGGCATCGTGTCGGCTTCGCGAGGCTCCGATGCGCCGATTTGCCATGAAGGCCCTGTTCACGGTCCTCAGTCTCAACCGCGCCAGGCGGACGCGGGTCGATCGGGATCGCGCCGTCCTGATCTTTTCGACGGCGGTGACGCTCGGGCTCGCCGCACTCTATGTCTTCGGAAAATCGACAGCGCGCTGGTGAGCGTTGCGGAAACGGCCCCGCCCAGGGCCTGCGGCGCCGGTCGGCCGGCTTCCGGGAGGAACCGTCCGTGTCCTGCCGGGTTGCGGTCAATCCTGCAATTTCCTAATCCGGAGATGAACCACGGCTCGAATCAAGCGCGCATCCACCATGTCGCCTGTCCCCATCGAGCATGCCGACGGCCTGCCACAGCCCCAGCGCAACCAGGCGATCCTGACCATTGCGCTCGGCATCATCATGGCCGTGGTCGACAGCGCCATCGCCAACGTGGCGCTGCCGACGATCGCGGCCGACCTCGATGCGAGCCCAGCCTTCTCGATCTGGATCGTCAACGGCTATCAGCTCGCGATCACGATCTCGCTGCTGCCGCTGGCTTCGCTCGGCGAGATCGTCGGCTATCGCCGCGTCTATCTGGTCGGGCTCGTGCTGTTCACGCTGGCGTCCGCATTCTGCGCGCTGGCGCATACGCTGCCGCTGCTGACGATCGCGCGCATCATGCAAGGGTTCGGCGCAGCCGGCATCATGAGCGTCAACGCAGCGCTGGTGCGCTTCACCTATCCGCGCAGCCAGCTCGGCCGCGGCATCGGGATCAACGCGCTCGTCGTGGCCTTCTCGGCCGCGGTGGGGCCGACGCTCGCAGCCGGCATCCTCGCGGTCGGAAGCTGGCCCTGGCTGTTCGCCATCAACGTGCCGCTCGGCGCGGTGACGCTGGTGATGGGCCTGCGCAGCCTGCCGCACACCACGCCCGCGAGCCGTTCTTTCGACTGGCAAAGCGCGGGGCTCTCCGCGATCACGTTCGGCGTCGGCATCGCCGCGATCGACAGCGTCGGCCATGGCGAGGCGCTCGTGACCTGCCTCGTCCAGTTCGGCATCGCCATCGTCGCGGGCGTGCTGCTGGTCTATCGCGAGACCCACATGACATCGCCGCTGCTGCCGATCGACCTCCTGCGCATCCCCGTCTTCGCGCTGTCGATTGCGACCTCGATCGCCTCGTTCTGCGGGCAGATGCTGGCCTTCGTCGCGATCCCCTTCTACCTCCAGAGCCGCTTCGGCTATTCGGCCGTGCATATGGGCCTGCTGATCACGCCATGGCCGATCGCAGTGGCCTTCGCAGCGCCCCTCGCCGGCCGGCTGGTCGAGCACTATCCGGCCGGCCTGCTCGGCGGCATCGGCCTCACGCTGTTTGCCTGTGGCCTCGGCGCGCTCGCCTTCCTGCCCGCGGCCCCCACGCCGCTCGACGTGGTGTGGCGGATGGCGCTGGCCGGCGCCGGCTTCGGCCTGTTCCAGACGCCCAACAACCGCACCATGATCGCGGCCGCCCCGCGCGAGCGCGCCGGCGGCGCCAGCGGCATGCTGGGCACGGCGCGGCTGCTCGGCCAGACCACGGGCGCGGCGCTGGTGGCGCTGTTCCTCGGCCTCTATCCAGCCGACGGAACCCGGATCGCGCTGCTCGCCGGCGTCGGTTTCGCGCTCTGTGGCGCGGCGCTGAGCATGCTGCGGCTGTCGCCAGCGGGCGCGCGCGGCGCCGAGCACGTCCGCGTCCAGGACGACCAGCGTCTGCGCGGCGAATAGGACCGGCCCACGCGCAGGTTCGCGCCCCTCCTCCACACAACCGGTGCGTGGCTTAACTATCTGGACCAATGACGTATTGCCCTCCCGCTCTGGTTGCGCTTCACTGCAACCGGGACAAGGGGCATTTCATGCGATCATTTGGAATTGTGGCGCTCAGCGTCATGCTGGGCGGCTGCGCGTCCGTCACGCGCGGCACGACCGAGAATATCAGCATCTCATCGACACCTTCAGGCGTTGAAGCCGTGGTCACTGGGCTCGAAGTGCCCACCACCTGCACCACGCCATGCGCCATCGTCGCCAAGCGCAGTGCCGACATCACGGTCACCTTCCAGAAGGAAGGCTATGAGTCGCAGACGGTGCAGCTGACCAAGGAGGTATCGGGCACCGGCGCTGCCGGTTTCGCCGGCAATCTCCTCGCCGGTGGCGTGGTCGGCATGGGCGTGGACGCTGTGACGGGTGCTGCGACCGATCACAAACCGAACCCGGTCATCGTGACGATGCAGCCCTCGATCCGCGCGCGGCCCGCTGCTCCCGCCGCTCCGAAGAAACCGCGGACACCGGCTCCGCCTGAGGCCGGCACGTAGACATCCACTGCATCCCGATATGCGGCGGCGGCCAGACAAACAAAAAGGCCGGCTTTTCAGCCGGCCTTTTCGATTTGTGACGCTCGCGATCAAGCCTTGACCAGCGGGCCCTTGGAGGTCGGCCCCTTCGAGCCGCCGGGGCCGCCCGGCTTGGGCTTGCCCGGCGGGCGCTTGCGGGTGCCGGGCAGCTTTTCCTGCTTCGGCGTGACCGGCCCCTCGACGAATTCGAAGCCGATCTTGTCCTTGGTCTCGTCGGCTTCGTCCTTGACCAGGACGACGCGGACATGGCCACCACTCTTGAGCTTGCCGAACAGCACCTCGTCGGCCAGCGGCTTCTTGATGTGCTCCTGGATCACGCGGGCCATCGGCCGCGCGCCCATCTGCTCGTCATAGCCGTGCTGGACCAGCCAGGCCTTGGCGGGCTCGGACAGCTCGATGGTGACGTCGCGGTCGCCAAGCTGAGCCTCGAGCTGGAGCACGAACTTCTCCACCACCGTGCCGATCACCTCGACGCTGAGATGGCCGAACGAAACGATGGCGTCGAGGCGGTTGCGGAATTCCGGCGCGAACTGCCGGTTGATCGCCTCGTGGTCGTCGCCTTCCCGCTTCGAGCGGGTGAAGCCGAACGCCTGCTTGGCGAGATCCGCCGCGCCCGCATTCGTCGTCATGATCAGGATCACGTTGCGGAAGTTGACCTGCTTGYCGTTATGGTCGGTGAGCCGGCCGTGATCCATGATCTGGAGCAGCACGTTGTAGAGATCGGGATGCGCCTTCTCGATCTCGTCGAGCAGAACCACGCAATGCGGATGCTGATCGACGCCGTCGGTGAGCAGGCCGCCCTGGTCGAAGCCGACATAGCCGGGAGGCGCGCCGATCAGGCGCGACACCGTGTGCCGCTCCATGTATTCGGACATGTCGAAG
>NZ_JBFULT010000187.1:0-12539 GCF_054049755.1 Bradyrhizobium sp. P5_C11_2 | reverse complement strand
CCGATCGGCTGCTGATCACCAAGCGGGATTTAGTCAACAACATTGACGCACTCGAGTTGCGTCTCCGCCGGCTCAATCCCGGTGCCGGAATCGACAGCGTGATGCACGGCGAGATCGATCCGGCACAATTGTTCGGTGCCGCCCTCGTCGATCCCGACAAGAAAACGGTTGACGTCGAGCGCTGGCTCAATGAACCGGCGTTCGCCGGCTCCGCCGGGGCGGCGCATGAGCACGACCATCACGGCCATCACGGCCATGATGGAGCGATCGTCAGCTTCATGCTCGCGTTCGACGAACCTCTCGACTGGATGGCGGTTTCAGACTGGCTGGCTCATCTGCGCCACACGCGCGGCGAGGACCTGCTGCGGGTCAAAGGGATTTTGAACCTCCGCGATGAGCCAACGCCGGTCGCGGTCCACGGCGTGCACCATGTTTTCCATCCGCCGGTGGCGTTGGCCAAATGGCCCGACACCGACCGGCGCTCGCGCATCGTGTTCATCACACGCGGCATAACGCGCCAGGAGGTGCTCGGCCTCTGGCAGGCCGTCGGCGCGGCAGCCTGAGACGGACGCGATCCTCGGCGGCGGACATCACCAGGCGTATCGCACCACGCCCTTGCCTGCGTAGGAGCGCGTGACGGACGAAAACTCGCCCTCGAACGAGCCGGCGGCGGACCAGCCGGTGAGCCATTTCTGATCGAGAATGCCCGCCGCGCGGGTCGCCAGCCGCCTGCCCCAGCCATTCCAAATTCCAAAGCGCAATTCGATGCTATGCGATGCGATTCATTGCCGATTATTTCGAACGGGAAAGAATTAGCTGCTTCGCGGCCGACGGACTATCGGCGACATTTTTCGTCACCGGCCCGGCCGCCAATTTTCCGCGGTGGTGTGATTGCGCGGCAACAGATGGTTACATATTTCCTGGGCACGCGGAGAACTGCGGGCGGTCTCCGCCGTCTTGCGGGCGCTTGGCAAGCACAAGGCCGGCGTCGTTCGCTCAAGACACGTTCCCCGCCCTAATAAGCACTCAGCAAATCCACCTTCGCATTCGCGAGCACCAGCCGCCGCGCCAGGATCGCGGCGAGATTGCGCATGATCTTCAGCGACGTCTCCGGGTGCAGGCGGCGATAGTCGGCAAAGCTGTCGAGCGGGAGCTCGAGGCAGGTCACCGGCGTATCGGCAAACACGTCGGCGCTACGGCCTTGCTCCAGGATCGCCATCTCGCCGAACTCCATGCCGGGACCGAGCGAGGCCAGCCGCACGCCGCTGCGCAATTTGACGCTGACCATGCCGCTTTGCAGGAAGAACAGCGAATTGGCGGGCTCGCCGGCGGCGATGATGCGCTGGCCGGCGGTGTAATGGCGCGTGGTCGAGAGCTTGACGATCGCGGCGATCTCGCCGGCGTCGAGCTCGGCGAGCAGCGCCTGCTCGCCGAGCTGGGCGCTCTCCTTCACGTCGGTGAAGCCGCCGAAACGATAGATCACCTGATCCTCGGCCCATTCGATGGCGTCGTCGAGCAGCGGAAAACGCCGCAACCTGCGCGGCTCGGCCGTGCGCGCCGAGATCGCCGTCCACAGCGCCGAGCTGTCCTCGAACCCGGACAAGATGGTGGTGACGCCGGCATTGCCGAGCGCCGTCAGTGTCTCGCCGAGCAGCTCGGCGCCGGCCGCGGTGATGTCGGGGACGCGGCGGAAGTCGATGATCAACAGCGGCGCGTTGGGCGGCTCACTGGTCAGTCTTCGCGTGACATAGTCGATGGTGCCGAAACTGAGCGCGCCGACCAGCTCAAGCACACGGATGTCGCTGTGGCGCTCGTCCAAAATCTGCTGCTCGTGCGGCTGGCGGCTGCGGCGCGAGGAGATGCCGTAGATGTCGTAATCCGCCATGATGCTGGTGCGGACGTCGGCATTGCGGTTGAGCATGTGCAGGTCGAACCGCGCCGACAGCGCCTCGCAGACCTTGAGGCCGCGCACGCTGTTGAAGTGATCGTCGAGCAGCGGCGAGAAGGTGCCGAGCCCCATCTGCGACGGCAGCGCCGCGACGATGCCGCCGCCGACGCCGCTCTTGGCGGGAATGCCGACGCGATAGGTCCACTCGCCGGCATAGTCGTACATGCCCGAGCTCGTCATCACCGACAGCGTGCGCGCGACGATGTGCGGCGTGATCACCTGCACGCCCGTCACCGGATTGATGCCGCGATTGGCGAGCGTTGCCGCCATCACCGCCAGATCGCGCGCGGTCACCAGGATCGCGCATTGGCGGAAATAAACGTCGAGCACCGCGTCGACGTCATCCGGCAGCACCGCGTAATTCCTGAGCAACCAGGCAATGGCGCGGTTGCGATTGCCGGTGGCGGTCTCGGACGCATGCACGGCATCGTCGACGCCGAGCTCACGGCCGGCGAACTGGCTGAGCTTGGAGCGAACCCGCTCGAAAGCGCCCTTCCCGTCCACCCCGTAGATCAGGCCCGAGCAGGCGATCGCACCGGCATTGACCATCGGGTTGAAGGGACGGTTGTCGTTGGTGAGCCGGATCGAGTTGAAGGCCTCGCCGCTCGGCTCGACGCCGATCGTGGCCGCGACGCGCTCCTCGCCCACCATCTCCAGCGCCAGTGCGAACACGAAGGCCTTCGAGACCGACTGGATTGTGAACGGCACCGCGCTGTCGCCGACCTCGTAGACGTGGCCGTCGATGGTGACGAGCGCGATGCCGAAATGACCGGGGTTGGCACGCTTCAACTCGGGAATGTAGTCGGCGAGCTCGCCCGAATTGTCGACCCGGAATTCCTCGTGGCAATCGGTCAGGAAGCGCCGCAGCGGTGGCCTCGTGGGGTACCCGCTCAATCGGGTCACGCCGGCTGCGCTGGGCGAACGGGTGGGCTGGGCGTCCACGGTCTCACACCTCGATTTGCTCAAGATGGAAGCAATACGCGTGCCATGCATACCGAGGGCGGCCGTGGCACGGTGACGCGAAGAGGATGGCGCGGACGTCGTGAGCAAGGCAACGGCAGGCTGCGAGCACGATGGTAGGGAATTGGCGGTTACCTCCAGCGCGTCAAACCACGCTGTCAGCCTCAGGCCCGCGCGTCGGAGGGTGCCCGCTGCTTGAGCAGCCGGGCGCAGACGAGACCCAGCACCACCATGATCGCTGCGCTCGTCACCAGGGTCGGCACCTTGCCGCCATGCTGCAGGCCGAAGCCATAGGCGAGCGGCCCCACCGTCTGTCCCATGAAGAAGAAGAACGAATGCAGCGACAGCGCGGTGGCGCGCGCCTCGACCGAGAGCTCGCTGGCAAAGACCTGGAGGCAGCCATGGGCCATGTAGAAGCCCCATCCCATGACCACGAGATTGAGCGTCTGAACCTCCCAGCGCAGACCGAAGGCGACGGCAACGAGCTGCGAGGCGACCAGCGTCATGCCGGCGATCATCATGCCCTTGACGCCGAGCCACGGCAGCATGCGCGACACCGTCATCGTGTAGAACAAGCCGCCGACGGCGAACCCCGCGATGACGATGCCGGCGATCGACAGCGAGGTCTGTCCGAGATCGAACAGGAACGAGGCGATGTAGGGAAACAGGCCGAGCACGCAACAGCCTTCGACGAACACGGCCGTGTAGCACACATAGGCATTCGGATTGGTGAAGATGGTGCGGTAGCCCGCCTTCAACGCCGACAGGCTCGTCTTCGGCGGATGTTTGATCTTGGCGCCGTGAAAGCCGGCGGCGACCGCGATCGAGGCGACGATCCCGAGCGCGCCGAGCACCGCCAGCACGCCGCGCCAGCCGAGGAAGTCGCCGATCAGGCCGGAGGCCGAGGCGCCGAGCAGATTGCCGGTCATCGCTCCGGCGAGCGTGCGGCTGATCGCAACCTGCCGCTTTTCCGGCCCGACGAGCTCGCTGGTGAGGCTCAGCGCGATCGGAAACACGCCGCCGGAGCCGATGCCGGCAAGGATGCGGCTGGCGAACAGCAGCGAGAACGAGGTCGAGAGCGCGCCGAGAATGTTGGCAAGGCCAAGCAGCGCGAGGCAGCCGATCATCAGCCGCGTCTTGCCGAAGAGATCGGCGGCAGCGCCAACCAGCGGCTGGATGATCGAGAAGGTGAAGGCGAACACCGCGGCAAAGCCTGCAGCGGTTGCGATGCTGACGCCAAAATCCTCGGCGACATGCGGCAGCACCGGATCGAGCGCGCGCGCCGAGAGCGCTGCGGCGAAGCTTGCGCCGGAGATGACGTAGAGCGCCGCCGGCAGGCCGTGATCGTGCGGCCGCGCCTCGCTTGGCTGCTGCATCAGCGCGCGCCGGCCTTGACGGAATCCTTTGCCAGCGCGTCGAAGGCCATCAGCGTGCGGATGAGCCCCTCGAACTCGCGCAGCGGCACCATGTTGGGCCCGTCGGAGGGCGCGCGGTCGGGATCCGGATGGGTCTCGATGAAGACGCCGGCAACGCCGACCGCCACGGCCGCGCGGGCCAGCACCGGCACGAATTCGCGCTCGCCGCCGGAGGAGGTCCCCTTCCCGCCCGGCTGCTGCACCGAATGGGTCGCGTCGAAGATCACGGGCGCGCCGGTGGTGCGCGCCAGGATCGGCAGTGCGCGCATGTMCGAGACCAGCGTGTTGTAGCCGAACGATGCGCCGCGCTCGGTGACGAGCACGTTGGGATTGTTCGCGTTGGTGATCTTGGCGACCACGTTCGCCATGTCCCAGGGCGCCAGGAACTGGCCCTTCTTGACGTTGACGACCTTGCCGGTGGCGGCCGCCGCCAGCAGGAGATCGGTCTGCCGGCACAGGAAGGCGGGAATCTGCAACACGTCCACCGCCTGCGCCACGTCGGCGCACTGCGCGGCATCATGCACGTCGGTCAAGACCGGCAGGCCGAGCGTGGAGCGTATCTCCGCGAAGATCGGCAGCGACTGCGCGAGCCCGAGGCCGCGCGCGGCCGACGCGCTGGTGCGATTGGCCTTGTCGAACGAGGTCTTGTAGACGAGGCCGACCTTCAGCCGCGCGCCGATCTCCTTCAGCGCGGAGGCCACCTCCAGCGCATGCTGGCGGCTTTCGAGCTGGCACGGCCCGGCAATGATCGAGATCGGCAGATCATTGCCGAATTTGACCGTGCCTATGGTAACGACCGGCGCCGCTGAATTCGAAGAGCCCAAGGCCAAATTTCCCTCGTTTCGCCGCGACCATAGCGACGATGGGGGTCCGATCAACCCCATTCGGCCCGGGCTATCAGAATATCAGGGTTGCGCCAGAGTTCCTCGCGCCGAAATGGCGTTATTTCACCGCCGAGAAGGCCGTCGGCGTGAGGAGCTGGCTGACGATGTTGCCAACGATCTGGCCGTCGGCTTCGGACTTCACACGCGCCTCCGTCCAGTCCGGATCGGTCACGAACGCACCCCACTTCTTCTCGCGCTCGGCGAGCGACTCCCAGGCCAGGAAATAGGTCAGGTCCTGGTTGGATTCGCCGATCAGCGTGGTGAAGAATCCGGCCTGGCGGATGCCGTGCTTCTCCCACAGCTTCAGCGTGGCCGTCTCGAACCGCTTCAGCAGCGCCGGCAGGCGGCCGGGCACGCAGCGATAGATGCGCATTTCGTAGATCATTCTTGTTCCTCCCTGATGACGTCGGCGGGTTATAATGGCTGACCGTGACGGTGTCTTGGGCCCTGCCCGAGGAGGCCCGCGGCGTCTGGCGCATGGCTGCCGGCCCGTCCGCAGCCATCACGTCGCGCCCGGTTCCCGCAATGCTGCGGCAATGATACTGGCGCTAGAACGGCTTGGTTGGGGCGCAGGTCGGGATCATGCGGATTTTACTCGTCGAGGATGAGGCGGAGATGGCCGGAGCGCTGACATCGGCGCTCAGGCGGTATGACATGATCGTCGATCACGTCCCCACGCTTGCGGAAGCGGAAGAGGCCATTTCCGCCGACGTCCACGCCGCCGTCCTGCTCGACCGCCAGCTCCCCGACGGCGACGGTCTCGCCCTGATCCCGAAACTGAGAGCGCGCGCCGACGGCGTTCCAATCATCGTCCTGACCGCGCGCGGCGAGCTCGCCGACCGTATCACCGGGCTCGACAGCGGCGCCGACGATTATCTGGCAAAGCCGTTTGCAGTCGAAGAGCTGCTGGCGCGGCTGCGCGCCGTGTTGCGCCGGCCCGCCGGGCTGCAGCCGGACGTCATTCGCGCCGGCCACCTCGCCTTCGACGTCGGCCATCGCGAGGCCAGCATCGACGGCCAGCCGTTCGAGCTGCCGCGCCGCGAGCTCCTGGTGCTCGAAGCCTTGATCCGCCGCATGGGCCGGACCGTGCTGCGCTCGGCGCTGGAAGAGGCGGTCTACAATTTCGACGACGAGATCCAGTCGAACGCGCTCGACACGCATATCTCGCGGCTGCGCCGCAAGCTCGCCGAGGCGAATGCCGGTGTCGAGATCCACGGCATCCGCGGCGTCGGCTATCTCCTGAAGAAGCTGCCATGAGCAAGCATGACGATCCCTATTGCCTGCGCTCGCGGCTGAGCTGGCGCCTGCTCTCGCTCCAGGCCGCGCTGCTGATCGCGCTCGTGGCCGTCGTCGTCGGAGCATTGTGTGCGTCCGGCTTCGTGCTCGCCGAGCGCGACGAGGATCGCGTGATCGACGTGGTGCAGCACGCAGTCGCGCGTGACGCGCAAGGCGGCCTGACGCTGCGACCGACGCGCGAGCTGGAGCAGTTGCGCGCGACAACGCCCGACCTCTGGTTCCTGGTCCGCGACAGGCAGGGACATTCGCTCAGTGAAGGCGCCGTGCCGGCCGAATTCGCCGCGATCGGCGGCGGCCTCGACCAGATCAGCCAGGCGCGGCTCGGCTGGCAGCTTTTCGAGGACGATCCGCGCAAGCCGGCGGCGCGGCTGAAGCGGGTCGACACCGCCGCCGGCAACGTGCAGATCATCACGGCGACGCAAGGCAGGCTCACCGGCGCCAAGGCGCTGGTCATGACGTCGCTTGCGTTTCTCGGCCTCGCCCTGCCCGGCCTGCTTCTGATGGGAACGGCGACCTTCATCGCGACACCGATGATCGTGCGACGCGCCTTCAAGGGGCTCGATACGACGGCGGACCAGGCGCGGCGCATCGATATCCATCAGCGCGGCGCACGGCTGTCGGTGGACCGGATTCCGCTGGAGGTCGTGCCGCTCGTGACCGCGGTCAATGACGCGCTGGCGCGGCTCGACCAGGGCTATGCCCGCCACAAGCGTTTCGTCGCAGATGCCGCACACGAGCTGCGCACGCCGATCGCGATCCTGAACACGCGGCTGGAGTCGCTTCCATCGGGACCGGACAAGACCCGTCTGCTGGAGGATGCCGCGCGGCTGGCAACGCTCGCCGAGCAATTGCTGGACATCCAGCGGCTCGACCGCTGCGGCCATCCGTTCACGCGCGTCGACCTCGTCCAGGTCGCGCAAAGCGCGGCCGCCGATCTCGCACCGCTGGCGATCGCCGCAGGCTACGAACTAGCGCTCGATGCACCCGCGACGCCGATCGAAACGATCGGCGATGCGGCCGCGTTGGAGCGCGCGCTGACCAACCTCGTGCAGAATGCGATCCAGCACGGCCCTCGCCGCGGCACCATCGGCATTCGCGTCAGCCGGCCTGCAAGCATCGAGGTCACGGACGAAGGCGCCGGCATTCCGGCCGATCAGCGCGAACAGATCTTCGAGCCGTTCTATCGGCTGACGCCGCGCRATCGCGGCGCCGGCCTCGGCCTCAACATGGTGCACGAGATCGTGCTCCTGCATGGCGGCCACGTCTCGGTCGCGGACGGTCCAGACGGCGGCGTGTGCTTCAAGATGACGTTGCCGCCGACCCGCGAGAATTGACGCAATCGGCGTGCTGCGCGCAATGCTGTCGCAATGCACTCCGGCGACTCTTCGGCCGCCTCACCTCTGATGTGCGAGGCGCAACCAAGATGCCGGAGTGCGCATGCCCAACGATTTCCTCTCCTTCTTCCTGTCCTGGATGTCAGCCCCGCGTCGCGTCGGCGCGATCGCGCCGTCAAGCGCGGCGCTGGCCGATCTCATCACCCGCGAGATCACCGCATCGACCGGCCCTGTTCTCGAGCTCGGCCCCGGCACCGGCGCGTTCACCTACAAGCTCCTCAAGCGTGGCGTGCGCCAGCAGGACCTCACGCTGATCGAATACGGCTCCGACTTCATGAAGCTGCTGCAAATGCGCTTTCCCGGCGCACGCGTGCTGTGGATGGACGCGGCGCGGCTGACGACGGAGCGCCTCTATGAGGGCGCGCCCGTCGGCGCGGTCGTCAGCGGCCTGCCGCTGCTCAACATGTCGACGCGCCAGGTCGTCTCCATCATCGGCGGCGCCTTCAGTTACGTCCGCCCGGGCGGCGCCTTCTACCAGTTCACTTACGGCATGAGTTGCCCGATCCCGCGGCCCGTGCTCGACCGGTTGGGCTTGCGCGCAAAGCTGGTGGATCGCGCTTTGCTGAACATGCCGCCGGCCGCCGTCTACAGGCTGACGCGGCGGCCACAGATGAAGATCGTCGCGGGATCGCTGGCGCCCGTCGCTTCAGCGCGGGTCGCCCTGGAGCCGATGCATCACGTGCGCGACTACTCAGCCGCGCCTTGAGCCGACTACACCAGCCGGCTCTGCACCATCGCCGCCTCAATGAACGAGGCGAACAGCGGGTGCGGCTCAAACGGACGCGACTTCAGCTCGGGGTGGAACTGCACGCCGATGAACCAGGGGTGATCCTCGTACTCGACGATCTCCGGCAGCACACCGTCCGGCGACAGGCCCGAGAACTTCAGGCCGTGCTGCTCGAGGCGGTCCTTGTAGGCGGTATTGACCTCGTAGCGGTGGCGGTGACGCTCGGAGATTTCGGTGGCGCCGCCATAGACCTGCGAGACCCGGCTGCCGCGATTGAGCGCCGCCGGATACGCCCCGAGCCGCATCGTGCCGCCGAGATCGCCGGCCTGCGTGCGCTTCTCGAGCTCGTTGCCGCGCAGCCATTCCGTCATCAGGCCGACCAGGGGCTCCTTGGTCGGACCGAACTCGGTGGAGTTGGCTTCCTCGATGCCGACCAGGTTTCGTGCGGCCTCGATCACCGCCATCTGCATGCCGAAGCAGATGCCGAAATACGGCACGTCGCGCTCGCGCGCGAACTGCGCCGCGCGGATCTTGCCTTCCGCGCCGCGCTGGCCGAAACCGCCGGGCACCAGGATGCCGTTGACGTGCTCGAGGAACGGCGCGGGATCTTCCTTCTCGAAGATCTCGCTCTCGATCCAGTCGAGATTGACCTTCACCTTGTTGGCGATGCCGCCATGCGAAAGCGCCTCGATCAGCGACTTGTACGCATCCTTCATGCCGGTGTACTTGCCGACGATGGCGATGGTGACATTGCCTTCGGGATTGCGGACGCGCTCGTTGATGCGCTGCCAGCTCTGAAGCGCCGGCGGAATCCGCGAGCCGATGCCGAAGGCGGCGAGCACTTCGTCGTCGAGGCCTGCGTTATGATAGGCCTCGGGCACGGCGTAGATGTTGTCGACGTCGCGCGCCTCGATCACGGCGCTTTCGCGCACGTTGCAGAACAGGCCGAGCTTTCGCCGCTCCTCCTTCGGGATCTCGCGGTCGGTGCGGCACAGCAGGATGTCGGGCTGGATGCCGATCGAGCGCAGCTCCTTCACCGAATGCTGCGTCGGTTTTGTCTTCAGCTCGCCCGCGCTCGGGATGTAGGGCAGCAGCGTCAGGTGGATGTAGACGGCGTGATCGCGCGGCAGCTCGTTCTTGAGCTGGCGGATCGCCTCGAAGAACGGCAGGCCCTCGATGTCGCCGACGGTGCCGCCGATCTCGACCAGCACGAAATCGTAATCGTCGTTGCCGGAGAGGACGAATTCCTTGATGGCGTTGGTGACGTGCGGAACCACCTGGATGGTCGCGCCGAGATAATCGCCGCGGCGCTCCTTGGAGATGATGTCCTGGTAGATCCGGCCCGTCGTGATGTTGTCGGCCTTGGTCGCAGGCCGCCCGGTGAAGCGCTCATAGTGACCGAGATCGAGATCGGTCTCCGCGCCGTCATCGGTCACGAACACTTCGCCGTGCTGATACGGCGACATCGTTCCGGGATCGAGGTTGAGATAGGGATCGAGCTTGCGGAGGCGGACCTTGTAGCCCCGGGCCTGCAGCAGGGCACCGAGTGCCGCTGAAGCCAGACCCTTGCCGAGCGAAGAAACCACGCCGCCGGTGATGAATATGTACCGCGCCATGGGACTTAACCTCTAATCCCTCGAATCCGATTCGCCAAAGCGATTCGTATTCCGCCCCAAAAAATCTACGGGCCTGTGGGTGAACCGAAACTGAGAGTGGTGACAGAGCCTTGATGGGGATTGTTGATGCAGGACGCTAGTCGCCGTCCTGCATGGCCCCCCTGCTTTATTGCGAGCGCGGCACCTGCGGGCCGGTCGGAGCCGGCGCCTGCTGCTGCTCGTCCGCCTTCTTCAGCGAATCCAGGATGCCGCCCGAGGTCGGCGGCGCGATCGGCGCCCCTCCGGCCGGCTGGCCCTGCGTGGCCGGCTGGCCGATGATCGACGAGGGCTTGCGGTCGTAGCCGGCGTACCAGGACAGGAACAGGCTGGTGAGGAAGAAGCCGGCCGCCAGGATCGCCGTTGTCCGCGACAACAGATTCGCGGTGCCGCGGCTCGACATGAAGCCGGCGCCTCCGCCCATGCCGAGACCGCCGCCTTCCGACTTCTGGAGCAGGACGGCGCCGATCATGACGGCAACGATCATAAGGTGGATGACGATGACAACAGTCTGCATAGTGCCCTTCCGTCACAAGCCGACAGCGCCGGTGCCGGCAGCCGATCGCGCTTCGCGGGTTTTCCTGAAGTTGCGCGGTGTTACACGATCGGAAACGGCATTGCCACCCCCGATCCGTCGGGCCGCGCACCGACGTTAGCTAGGGGCAGCCCCTGGCAATCGCAAGGAAATCGGCCGCCTTCAGGCTGGCGCCGCCGACCAGCGCGCCGTTGACGTTCTTGACCGCCATCAACTCGGCCGCATTCGAGGGCTTGACCGAGCCGCCGTAGAGGATGCGCATCCTGGCACCGGCGTCCTTGAACCGGGAGGTCAGGAATTCGCGGATAAAGCTATGAATCTGCTCGACATCCTGGGACGTGGGGGTCAGGCCGGTGCCGATCGCCCAGACCGGCTCGTAGGCCACGACCAGATTCGCCGCCGTGGAGCCGTCCGGCAGCGAGCCGTCGAGCTGGCCGCGCAGGATGTCCAGGGTCTGGCCGGCATCGCGCTGGGCCTGGGTTTCGCCGATGCAGACGATCGCGATGACCCCGGCCCGCCAGGCCGCTTCGGCCTTCTGCCGCACCAGGGCGTCGCTCTCGCCATGGTCGGCGCGGCGCTCGGAATGGCCGACGATGATGGCTGTCGCACCCGCGTCCGCCAGCATTTCGGCGGCGATATCGCCGGTATGGGCGCCGGCGGCCTTGAGATGGCAATCCTGCGCCCCGACCGCGACCGCCTTGCCGCCCGCCTTGTCGGCGAAGGCCGCTATCAGGGTCGCAGGCGGGCAGACCAGCAGATCGGCCTTGCCGGCCACCTCTGCCGCACCATTGAGCATGGCGTCGAATTCGGCAGTCGAGGCCTTCAGGCCATTCATTTTCCAGTTGCCGGCGATCAGCGGTCGGATGGCGTCGGTCATGTCAATTTCCAGCAGAATTGGGCAAGGGACGATTGCGCATGCGCTAGCAGAGCTGCCGCGGCAGTTCCAGAGACCAGGGGCTTTTAACCGCAGGGATCGAGAGCCGCCTGACCTGAGGTTGCGGGGGGAAAGCCGCCACTTTATGATGATCTATCAATTTGGTGACGCGCTTTTGCGGAATCTGCATTAAGACGCGCTCCCGTTCCCCTCCTGACCAAACAAGTTGGACCAAATGCTTCGAGGAATGCGCAAGGCCTCATCAAACTGGCTCGGCAAGACCATTATGGCCGTGGTGATGGGCGTGCTGATCGTCAGTTTCGGCGTTTGGGGCATCGCCGACATCTTCAAGGGCTTCGGGCAGTCCACGGTGGCCAAGGTCGGCAGAACCGAGATTTCGCTGAACGAATTCCGGCAGATCTATACCGACCGCCTACAGCAGATCAGCCGCCAGTTCGGCCGGCCCCTGACCCCTGACCAGGCCCGCGCGTTCGGGCTCGACCGTCAGGTGCTCCAGCAGACGATCGCGGAAGCCGCGCTCGATGAAGAGGCGCGCCGGCTCGGGCTCGGCCAGTCCGACGAACAGATCCGCCAGTTCATCATGAACGATCCGAACTTCAAGGGCGTCGGCGGCAATTTCGATCCGAACCGCTTCCAGGCCGTGATCCGCAATTTCGGCTACACCGAGCAACGCTACGTCGCCGACCAGCGCAAGGTGTCGCTGCGCCGGCAGATCACCGGCACGATCGGCGCCGGCCTCGAGCCGCCGAAGGCGATGATCGACGTGCTGACGCGCTTCCAGAACGAGCAGCGCGCGATCGAATTCGTCAGGCTCGACGCCGCGCAGGCATGCC
>NZ_JBFULT010000186.1:0-12588 GCF_054049755.1 Bradyrhizobium sp. P5_C11_2 | reverse complement strand
GACATCGCCTCGTCATAGATGGTGAAGCAATTGCGGCCGGCCGATTTCGAGCGGTAGAGCGCGAGGTCCGCCTTCTTCAGCAACTGCTCCTGGTCGCGGCCGTGATCCGGCGCGATCGCAATGCCGATACTGGTGCCGATCTCCACGCGATGCCCGGGCAACAGGAAAGGCTCGGCCACCAGCTTGGCGATCCGCGCCGCCAGCTCGGTCGGGCACACAAGCTGATCCTCGTAGCCTTCCTGGATGATCGCGAACTCATCGCCGCCGAGCCGCGCCAGCACGTCGTTCGCCCGCAACGCGGATTTCAGGCGCTGTGCCACCTGGCGCAGCAGCGCGTCGCCGGCGCCGTGACCGAGCGAATCGTTGACGTTCTTGAAGCGGTCGAGATCGAGCATCAGGATCGAGAACGTCGGACCGCTGTCCTCCAACTGATCGTTGAGCTCGTCGAGGCGGGCGAGGAAGAAGGCGCGGTTCGGCAGCCCGGTCAGGATGTCGGTCTGGGCAAGCTCGAGCACCCGCCGGTTCGCCAGCGACAGCCGCCGCGAATTGCGGCTTGCGAGCATGAGATAGGTCGCAAGCGACACGGTCAGGAGCATGCCGACGATCAGCACCGCGATGGCACGGTCGTAGCTGGTCGCAAGCGACCCGCCGGCCGTCGGCATCGCGCGCACCTGCCAGTCGGTGTCCCCGATCTTGAGATGGCCGGACCAGTGCAGGGCGCGCGCGACGTCGCGCATCGACTGCGGGGCCGTGGCGGCCGACGAATAATCCGGCAGCGCCTGCTCCAGGCTGACGATTTGCCCCGTGAAGGGCGGATAGACGTTCACGCTGACGGCGGGGCTCGCTCCGGTCGTCACGCGAATGGACTGCATCAGCAGCGGCAGGTCGAAGATGCCGACGACGAATCCCGCCAGGTTACGGCGCCGGTCGGCGAGTGCATCGCGCGAGGTGCCCTTGGCATAGACCGGCACCATGACCAGGACGTTCGGCAGCTGGCCGTTCTCCCGGGGACCGTAGAGCTCCGCCCGCAGCGACGCGATCCGGTCATTGTCCCGTGCCCGCTCGAGCGCGGCACGGCGGTCCGGAACGGTCGCGTAGTCCATGCCGTAGACGAGCGACGTCTTGGGCTGGGTCGAATAGAACACCGGAAAATATTCGTCGCTCTGCGGCGCGACGTCGAAGCCATCGCCCTGGAGCGACTTGATGCGATAGCCGGAGACGCCGTCCGCGATCGCGGCGGCCTCGTATTCGGCGCGCTCCTTGCGGTTGATCCGCGGCAACCAGGCGATGCGCAGCATGCCGGGATGGCGTTCGAACAGCCGTGCGCTGAAGGTCTCGAACTCGCTGCGGGTGATTTCCTCGTTGCTCGATTCGAACAGGGTGCGCAGCGCGACGAGCCTGCTGATGTACTCGTTCATGCCATGCTGCATGACGATGGCTTCCGTCTCGGCCGCGTTCTCGAACTCGATCTTGTTGACGCGGTCCTCCCATCGCCCCACCGCGGCGGCGCCGACCAGCGAGAACAGGAGTCCGACGCCGGCCGCGACCAGCGCGGGACGATACAGTCCGAACAGCGGCGCAAGCCGCCACCGTCCGGTCATACGTCTCCGATCCTGATCATTCTGATCGCGATCGCCCATCCTGAAACCACCGCCCCCTCTCCGCGACAGACCGAACCTCTGGTTGAGCCGCCGGAGTGACTATCGGAACAGGATCGCGGTTAAGAACTGCCCAACTTCGCAACCGGGCTGCTCCGCATTGTGCTGCTTAGTTAACGAAGTGCCGCGCGAATGGCGGCACTCTGACAGTAAGTTGCCGGTTTTCCCCGAAGTCCTACGGACCGTCGACGCGTCGCGGGTTAGCGAGCCGTTCAGCCCGCCCGACTATCATTTCCGACGTTCCTTCTGCATTCGGCAAGCGCTCATGAGACGATCTCGATCCGCGATACGCATCGTGCTGGCCTTCGCACTGCTGGCCACGGTTCCGTTCGCGGCCAGAGGCGAGGAGACCGGCGTCAGCGACGATGCAATCCTGTTCGGTCAGGCCGCCGCGCTCGAAGGTCCTTCCTCGGCGCTCGGACAGCGCATGCGGCAAGGCATCGTCGCGGCGTTCACCGAGATCAATGCGAAGGGCGGCGTCCACGGCCGCAAGCTGCAATTGATCAGCCGCGACGACGGCTACGATCCCGACCGTTCGGTGGCGCAGACGCTGCGGCTGATCGAGAACGACAAGGTGTTCGCGCTGATCGGCGCGGTGGGCACGCCGACCGCGATGGCGACCATCCCGATCACCAGCGCCCGGAACGTCCCCTTCATCGGCCCGTTCACCGGCGCCGAATTCCTGCGCGACCTCGAGCTCTCGAACGTCGTCAACATTCGCGCGAGTTACGGCGCGGAGGCCGAAGCGTGGATCAAGCACCTCACCGAGGATCGCCGGTTCACCCGCATCGGCATCTTCTACCAGGACGATTCCTTCGGCCGCGACGGTCTTGCGGGCGTGAAGACCGCGCTGGCCAGGCGCGGCCTCGAGCTTGCCGCCGAAGGCACCTTCGAGCGCAACACCCGCGCGGTCGGCTCGGCCTGGCGGATGCTCAGGCGCGCCGAGCCGGAGGCCATCGTCATGGTCGGGACCTACGGTCCCTGCGCCGAATTCATCAAGCTCGCGCACCGCAGCGGCTTCCATCCGACCTTCGTCAACGTCTCCTTCGTCGGCGCAAACGCGCTGGCCCGCGAACTCGGCCCCGAGGGCGAAGGCGTCATCGTCTCGCAGGTCGTGCCGTTTCCCTGGGATCGCTCGTTGAAGCTCGTCGCCGACTACCAGGCGGCGCAGCAGGCGTTCGACCCGACGCTTGCGCCCGACTTCGTGTCGCTCGAAGGCTATCTGTCCGGCCGCCTCGCGGCGGCGGCGCTGGACCAGGCCGGGCCGAACCCGACCCGGGCGGGGCTGCTGCGCGTGATCAACGACATCGGCCGCTTCGACATCAGCGGTAGCCTCGTCACCGTCGGCACGCACGCAATCGACACACCCCCGAAGGTGTTTTTGACGGTGATCCAGAAGGACGGGACGTTCAGGGCAGTCGACCGGCTGTAGGGGCGCACGGTCCCTACTGCAACCGCTTGGCTCCTAGCGATCGGACTTCTTGCCGTTTGACTGGCCGTAAGGCGGCTTGTTGTCGTCATCAAAGGTGAGGCTGGCGCAGGCGCTCAGCAGCACGCCGACCAGGACCGCCCACGCCGCAGTGGTCAGAAACTTCATCTCCTCAACCTCAGGGGCCCCATGAACCATTTCCCGACGGCACGGAACTTTGACGCCGCCGGCCGGGATGAGGTTCAAGGCAGAGTCGTCAGGGCCGCCCCGTCCAGCGCTCGGCGTTCACCGCGCCCTGCGGGATCTCGCCCTTCACGATCGCCTCGACCTGCCGCACGGTTTCCAACGACTGGTATTCGATCGCCTGCGGCGTCAGCCCGCCGACATGCGGCGTGGCAATCACGTTCGGGAGCCTTGCCAGTTCCGGCGTCGGCATCTGGTCGGGCGCGCGGCCGACATCCATCGCGGCACCCGCGATGCGGTTCTCCAATAGCGCGCGCGCCAGCGCCGCCTCGTCGACGAGATTGCCGCGCGACAGATTGATGAAGACGGCATGCTTCTGCATGCGTGCCAGCGCCGCCTCCCCGATCAGCTTCTCGGTCTGCTCGTTGGCAACCGCAAGGCAGATGACGTAGTCTGAGGCGGAGAGGAGCTCGTCGAGTGCGACCTGCCTGATCGCGCCGTCACTGACGGTTGCGAAGGGGTCGGAGACCAGCACCTCCATGCGCAGCCCCTTGGCGATTTCGGCGAGGTAGCGCCCGATGCTGCCATAGCCGATGATGCCGATCCGGCTGCCCGCGAGCTGGCGGCCCATTCGTGCTTCGGGCTTGCGCCCGGCCTGGTAATCAGCCGTCGCTCGCGATACGCCGCGCGACAGATCGACCATGAAGCCGAGCGCGAGCTCGGCCACCGCCTGCACRAAGCCGGGGCCGGCGCGGGTCACCAGCACGCCGGCCTGCGAGGCGGCCTCGACATCGACGTTGCGGATATCGACGGCGCAGCGGACGAAGGCGCGGAGGCGCGGCAGCTGCGCAAAGATCTCGCCGCGGCCTTCCGTCATGCGATCGGCGACGATGATGTCGGCATCTTTCGCCGCGCGCACGAGGCTGGATGAGCCCAGCGTATCATCGCTCTCGTGCAGGATCACCTCGGCGACCGCGCGCAGGCCGTTCAGGCTGCGATCGCCGTAGTAGTTCCGCCGCATCTCCGGCGTGTGAGCCAACAGCACCTTCACCGCAAGACCTTCACGACAAGACTCCTTCAATAGCCGAACGCGCGCGGCAGCGCGGTGGAGAGCGACGGCACGAACGCGATCACGAGCAGGCAGAGGAACAAGAGGCCGAGATAGCCCATGATCGGCTTCACCGTCTGCTCGATCGGCACGTTGCCGATCAGGCAGGCGCCATAGAGTCCGAGCCCAAGCGGCGGCGCGAACAGGCCGATGCCCATCGCGATCACCAGCACGACGCCGAAATGCAGGGGATCGACGCCGAGCTGCACGGCGACCGGCAGCAGCAGCGGCCCGAAGATGATCAGCGCAGCGGCGCCTTCCAGCACCGAGCCCATCACGATCAGCACGGCGATCGCGAGCAGGATGAACAGCCAGGTGCCGCTGGTCTTGGACAATCCGAGCATGAAATCGCCGACTGCATGCGGCACCTGCTGCAAGGTCAGCGTGAAGGCGAGCGACTGCGCGGCGGCGACGATGAAAAGCACCAGGCCCGCCCGCGTCGCCGCCTGGACGAAGCTGTGCGCGGCCGATTTGAAGCTGAGCTCGCGGAACACCAGGCTGCCGACGACGAGCGCATAGGCCACGGCGAAGGCCGAGATTTCCGTGGCCGTCGCAAAACCGCTCTTGAAGCCGAAGAAGATCATGAAGATCAGGCCGAACGAGGCGAGCGCGCCGCTCCACAGGCCGGACACCGGAATCTGCGGCTCCACCTCCTCGACCGCCGCCGGGCGCTTGCCGAAGATGATGGAGACCACGATTAGGACCAATGCCATCAGCGCCGACGGCAGCAGCCCGGCGATGAACAGGCCGCCGATCGACAGATTGGCGACGAAGCCGAGGATGATGAGATTGATGCAGGGCGGAATGGTCTCCGCCATCACCGCCGAGGCCGCAAGCAGCGCCACCGCGCTGCCGGGATTCTGCTTCGAGCGGCGCGCCGCCGGGATCAGCACGGAGCCGACGGCGGCGACATCGGCCATCTTCGAGCCCGAGATGCCCGAGAACAGCACCATCGAGGCCACCATCACCACGTTCAAGCCGCCGCGCATGCGCCCCACCGCGCGCTGCAACAGCTCGATCAGCCGCACCGACATGCCGTTGGCTTCCATGAGGTAGCCGACGAGGATGAAGAACGGGATCGCCAGCAGCACGAAATTGTCGATGCCGCGCGCCATCTGCTGCGCGAAGATGACGCCGGGCAGCGCGCCTTCGACCCAGATGAAGATCAGCGCGGCGAGCGCCAGCGCAAAGCCGATCGGCAGGCCGCCGAACAGCGTGACGAAGAAGCCGATCAGCATCAGCGTGCCCGCCGACGGCACCGACGACGGCGACAGATAATCCCAGGCGAGGTAGAGGCCGGTCGCGACGGCGACGGCTATGAGGCCCCTGACGATGTCGGGCAGCGGCCGGGCGCAGAGCTGATCGATCGCGAACACCGTCATGAACAGCGCACCGATGCCCATCGGATAGAAGGTGAGTTCCAGCGGCAATCCTGATCCGGTGGTCTGGCCCGCCGTCAGCGAGCCCAGCTTGATGGCGTGATAGGCGACGTAGCCCGAGATCAGCACGACCAGCAGCGCGCTGGCCGCATCGATCAGCACGCGCAGCCGTACCGGTGCCAGATCGCGGAAGAAGGACACGCCGACATTTTCGCCGCGCGCCAGCGCGCTCGCCGCGCCGAAGAAGGCCGAGCCGACCATCAATCCGCGCGCGACGTCGTCCGACCATTCGACCGGCGCGTTGAAGAGAAAGCGCAGCAGCACGGAGGCGCACACCACCACGAGGTCGGCCGCCAGCAGCACGGCCGCGATCCCATCGCTCACGCGAAGCAGAAGGGTGATGCTCCCCTGGCGGCCGCCCGAGAGGGATGCGGCACCTGTCATTACCGACATCAGGCTTGCGTCGCGCGGATGATGTCGATGACCGGCTTCGATTCCGGCCGCGCTTTCATGAAGTTTTCCGTCTGCGGCGCCACGCGCTTCTTGAACGCCTCGCGGTCGCATTCGGCCACCGTCACGCCCTTCTCGGTCAAGGCCGTCAGCGCCTCCTTCTCGACCGCAAGCCCATGAATGCGCGTGTCGGCCGCAGCCTTCTTCGCGGCATCGAGAAAGCCGTCGCGCAGCTTCGGATCCATGCGGTTGTAGGTCATGTCGCTGAAGTAGATCGCGAGCGGCGAGAAATTGTGCTGCGTCAGCGCATAGAATTTTGCCGTCTCGAAGAACTTGCTGGCGAGGATCGTCGGCGGGTCGTGCTCCAGCCCATCCAGCACGCCGGCCTGCAACGCCGTGTAGATTTCGCCGAACGCCAGCGGCGTTGCGGCGGCCCCCATCAGCCGCAGGCATTCCGTGATGACGGGATTTGGCAGCGTCCGGATCTTGAGGCCGGCGAGATCCTCCGGCGTCTTCACCGGCTTCTTTGCAAATACGCTGCGTGAGCCGAAATTATAGGCCCAGGCGATGATGCGGATGTTACCGCCCTTGAGCAGCGCGTCCTCGATCGGCTTGGCGGCGCCGGCGTCGAATGCCTTGGTCTGCTGCGGGAAACTCGAGAACAGGAAGCCGAGATCGAAGGTGCCGACCAGCGGCACCAGATTGGCCGAGATCGACGATCCCGACAGCATGAGATCGATGACGCCGAGCTTGACCGAATTGATGACGTCGATTTCCTGACCGAGCTGGTTGTCCGGGAAGAAGGCGACCTCGATCTGCTCGCCGAGCCCGTTCGCCTTCAGGTTCTTGACCAGATTGTCGTAGTAGACGCGGCCGTTGGCGTATTTCGGATCGTTCGGCAGCGAGGAGGAGCATTTCAGCTTCATCGTCGCGGCTTCGGCGCGGCCGATGATGGCGGGAGAGAGCACGAGGCCGGCGGTCACCGCCGTCGACGACTTGATGAATGCGCGACGGCTCACAGGCACGATCGTCATGGCTGTCTCTCCCCAAGTCATTTTTTTGCAGCCGCGATCGTTGTCACGGCGTGTTGGCGCGACTGTATGGCCAAAGCGACGGCGCAGGCAAGGGTTCGGCCGGCGATGCAACGAGGGGCGCAGGGCGCAGGCGTTCCGGTGGAGATCGCGGCGGAAGGCCTGTGTTTGCCGATGTTTTGGCGAAATGCCGTGGGAAGGCCCGGCCGCCGAAAGACCCGCTGGGCAAGATAGACGCGGATCGATCCAATTCAGGTATGGATCAATGCCGAACGCATATTGATTGATTTGGCGCGCGACAGAAACGCAGAAGCTGCGGGATCGCGCCCGCAGCTTCGGGTTTGGACGCCGATGCCGTGACCTCAGCGCGAATGCGCGGCGCTCAACGGCCCGCTCGCCGCCTCGACGTCACGCGACGGCCGCAGCGCGTAGGCGCCGTCGCCGAGCAGGGCCTGCGCCGCCAAGGCGATCGCCCAGAAGGCGGGGAATTCCCAGCCGCCCTTCGGGTTGGTGAAGAAGAAGCCGGCGGCGCCGTGCACCGTGAAGATGGCTCCGAGCAGGATCGGAATGCCGGCGAGCGCGGCATAGCGGGTCCAGACGCCGAGGATCAGGGCGATGCCGCTCAGCACTTCGACCGTGATGATGAGATAGGCGAGCTCGGGCGGGAAGCCGAGGCTGCCGAAGAATTTTGCCGTGCCGGCCGGGGTGAAAACGAACAGTTTCAGGCTGGCATGGGCCAGAAAGAGCGCACCCAGCGTCACGCGCAGCACCAGCGCGGCGTAGGGAGCGGTACGGGAATCGATCATAGCGGTCTCCTTTTGCTGGCCGAGCTATGATCTATTCTCAATCGAACGATAATCTGCTATTTTGGAAATATACCTCACACCATGGGAGTGAGATCGATGCTCGACCGCCTGACCAGCCTGGAAGTCTTCGCCAAGGTGGCGGCGATCGGCAGCCTGTCAGGTGCGGCCAGGGCGATGGGCCTGTCGCAGACCATGGTCACCAAGCATGTGGCGGCGCTGGAGGGGCGGCTCGGGATCAAGCTGTTCCATCGCACGACGAGACGGCTATCCATCACCGAGGCCGGACGCCTCTATCTTGAATCCTCCGAGCGCATCCTCGCCGACATGGAGACCGCCGACGCCGCGATCGCGCGCGAGCGCGTCGAGCCGCGCGGTCTGCTGCGGGTCAACGTGCCCGTCGTGTTCGGCACAAGGCAGATCGCGCCGCTCATCGCGGAATTCTCGGACCGCCATCCCGAGGTCACGATCGAGCTCGGCCTCAACGATCGCCTGGTCGATCTCGCCGACGAAGGCTGGGACCTCGCGATCCGCATCGGCAAGCTGCGCGATTCCAGCATGGTGGCGCGAAAGCTCGCGCCGAACCGCCTCGTGGTCTGCGCCGCACCGTCTTACCTGGCGAAACACGGCACGCCGCGCCGCGTGGCCGACCTCGCCGCGCATAATTGCTTCGGCTACACGCTTTCGCAGCAGGCGAGCGCGGCGGAATGGCTGTTCGGTGCGGACGGCGAGATCCGCGTCCAGGTCAGCGGCAATCTGCGCGCCAACAATGGCGATGCGCTGCGCGCCGCGACGCTGGCCGGCCTGGGGTTGGCGCGGCAGCCGACCTTCATCATCGCCGACGATCTGCGCGCCGGCACGCTCGTCGCGCTTCCGCTCGACCAGCCGGAGATCCAGACCTCCGCCGTGCATGCGGTCTACCTGCCCGACCGCCGTCCGCCGGCCAAGGTGCGGGCCTTCATCGACTTTCTCGCCGCGCGCTTTTCGCCCGAACCGCCCTGGGATCGTGGACTGCCGTGACGGCGTACGGCCTGGCGCGTCAGCTTCGACAGTCGCTCTGCCCCATTTTGACGCAGCGCGCAGCGTGATCCAGTGCACAGACAGGCTCGTGGCGGCGTCCTAGAAATGGTGCCATCATCGCGCGCATTGCCGATGGAGGTGACACCATGCGCCGTCCAGTCTTTCGCAATTTGCTTCTTGCCTCCGGCCTTCTGGCCCTCTCGCAATTGATGACGCCGACCGATGCCGCGGCCGAAGCGCGGCTTGCGCTGGTGATCGGCCAATCGGCCTATCGCACCGTGCCGGAGCTGCCCAACGCCGCCAACGACGCCAAAGGCATGACGGAACTGCTCGGCAATGCCGGCTTCAACGTCACGACGGCCTCCAATCTGGCGCAGAACGAGATGCGCCAGGCGATCTCGGATTTCGCCGGCAAGGTCAGCGCCAGCGGCGCCGACACCGTCGCGCTGGTGTTCTATGCCGGCCACGGCTTGCAGATCGACGGCGAGAACTATCTGGTGCCGGTCGATCTCGATCCCAAGCGCGAGGCCGACATTCCGCTCCAGGGCGTGCGGCTGAACGACCTGCTCAACACGCTCGGCGCGCTGCCGACACGGGCGCGCATCTTCATGCTCGATGCCTGCCGCAACAATCCCTTCCCCGCGCTCAGCGGCGCCGGCCACGGGCTTGCGATCGTCGACACCAAGGCCGGCGCGCCCGGCTCCTTCATCTCCTATTCGACCTCGCCCGGCGCGGAGGCCGAGGACGGCTCCGGCATCGACAGCCCCTACACCACCGCGGCGCTGACCGTCGCCAAGCAGCCCAATCTGCCGATCGAGGAAGTCTTCAAGCGCATCCGCATCGCGGTGGCGCAATCGACCGAGGGGCGGCAGATCCCGTGGGAAAGCTCGTCGCTGACGACCGACTTCAAGTTCTTCGGCGACAGCAGCGGCCAGCAAGCTTCTGTTCCCGGCTCAGGCTCGATGGCACTTGCCAGCGTCACGCGCAGCGTCGAGGACTGGCGCAAGGATCTCCAGGGCAAGGACGCCAAGGCCGCCTATGAGCTGGTGATTGCCGACGACACCGTGCCCGCCTATCAGGCCTATGTCGAGCTGTACACGCAGGCGTCCTTCACGCCGCGCCTGCGCATGGTTCTTGAGCGCCGGCGCCAGATGCTGGCGTGGGAGCGCGCCACCGCGATCAACACCCGCGCCTCGTTCGAAGCCTATCTGGCGAACTGGGACAACAGCGACCTGGCTGCAACCGCGCGCAGGCTGCTGCTCCGCGTGCAGAACCGCAATTACGTCTTGC
The DNA here is from genome assembly GCF_054049755.1 of Bradyrhizobium sp. P5_C11_2. Classification (NCBI taxonomy): domain Bacteria; kingdom Pseudomonadati; phylum Pseudomonadota; class Alphaproteobacteria; order Hyphomicrobiales; family Nitrobacteraceae; genus Bradyrhizobium; species Bradyrhizobium sp. P5_C11_2. Next base: position 2,237 of record NZ_JBFULT010000186.1, on the reverse strand, counting down.
CGGTCGTGGCCGCAGCGCCCCCTGCTCCGATCGCCGTCGCGATGGCTCCGACCTGCCCGTGCTCGGCCCCGTCGACGCCGGCAACCCCGGTCAACCCGGCGGTTGCGCCCATCATCAAGAAGCGCGTCGACGACACGCCGCCGAAGCGCAAGGTCGATGAGACCCCGCCGAAGCGCAAGGTCGTCGACGTGCCGCCCAAGCGCCGGCCGCCGCCTGACGAAGTGGTCTACGAGCGCGCCCCGCCGCCGGATCGCGGCCCGCCGCCCGGCGCCATCATGCAGGGCATCGGCATTGGTATCGGACTCGGCATGGGAATGGGTGGCGGCCGCGGCGGCGACTATCACAACGACCGCGGCCGGTACTGAGCTTCCGCCCGCGCTGAGAAGAGATGTCCGCAAGCCCATGGCTTGCGGACATTCTTGTTGATGACGGAGAAGTCGCGCCAACCGCCACTCTCCGATCCGGAAATGCTGTAGTCTGATCGACCGATACAGGCTTTCCGGGGACCTCGATGCCGCATGACGCCCACGCCAAAGGATCGAAAGAGCGCGCATGGCCGCTGTTCCGGTCGCTCGCGTCCTATTCCCTGCCCGGCGATCTCTTGGCGGGGCTGACGTTGGCGGCGATCGCGGTCCCCGAACAGATGGCCACCRCGCGGCTCGGCGGCTTCGCGCCGCAGATCGGCTTCTTCGCCTTCATGGCGGGATCGCTCGGCTTTGCGATGCTCGGGGGCAACCGCTTCCTGTCCTGCGGCGCCGATTCCACGATCACGCCGATCTTCGCCGGCGGGCTTGCCGCGCTCGCCGTCGCCGGCTCGCCCGAATATCAGGGGCTCGCCATCGCGCTGGCGCTGATGGTTGGCGCGATGATGCTCGCCGGCGGCGCCTTCCGCCTCGGCGGCATCGCCAATCTGCTGTCGGTGCCGGTGATGGTCGGCTTCCTCGCCGGCATCTCCGTCCACATCATCGTATCGCAATTGCCGGGCGTGCTGGGACTTGGGTCGCCGAGCGGACCGACGCTCGATCGCATCGGCGTGCTCGCCGGCGAGCTCGGACGCAGCAATCCCTTCACGCTTGTCATCGGCTTCGGTGTGCTGGCCGTGGTCTTCATCTCCGAGCAGGTCAGCGCCAAGATTCCCGGCGCGCTGATCGGGCTCGTGGCCGCGACGCTCGCCGTGATCGGGCTCGGTCTCGAAAGCAAGGGCGTCAGCGTCGTCGGCGCGGTGCCGGGCACGCTGCCGCGGCCGACCTTGCCCGACCTTGCGCCGGAGCAATGGGTTCGCCTGGTGCCGCTCGCCTTCGTGGTCACCGTGGTCGTGATGGTGCAGACCGCGGCCACCACGCGGTCGTTCCCGTCCGATCCCGACAAGCCCGCCGATGTCGATCGCGATTTTCTCGGCGCCGGCGCCGGCAGCGTGCTGGCCGGCCTGTTCGGGGCGTTTCCGGTCAATGCCAGCCCGCCGCGGACCGGGATCGTCGCCGAGACCGGCGGACAATCGCAGCTCGCGGGCCTCGCCGCCGCGGCCATCGTGCTGGCGCTGCTCGCGTTCGGAACGGGGTTGCTGCGGCACGTTCCTGATGCGGCGCTCGGCGGCATTTTGCTGTTCGTGGCGCTGCGGATCATCCGCGTCAAGCAGATCGTCACGATCTATCGCCAGTCCTTCAGCGAGTTCCTGCTGATCGTCGCGACCGCCGCGCTGATCATCGTGCTGCCGATCCAGCAGGGCGCGTTCCTCGGCATCGTGCTGTCGCTGCTGCACGGCATCTGGAGCACGACGCGCGCGCGGCTGGTCGAGTTCGAGCGCGTGCCGGGCACCACGATCTGGTGGCCGGCGCATCCGCACATCACCGGCGAACGCATCGCCGGCGTCGCCGTGATCGGGCTTCAGGCGCCGCTGTCGTTCCTCAACGCGCCTGGCTTTCGCAGCGACGTGACCAAGGTGCTCGGCACGTCCACCCCGCAATTGCTGGTGCTGGAGGCGAGCGGCATGGTCGAGATCGACTTCACCGCCGCGCAGATCCTGCTCGAAATCTTCAAGGCATGCAGCGAACAGGGCGTGCTTGTGGCGCTGGCACGGCTGGAGTCGGTGCGTGCGCAGGACGCGTTCGAGCGCTTCAGACTGTTCGATGCGCTGCCCAGGGACCACGTCTTCCACAGCGTGGACGAGGCCGTGCGGAAACTGGCGAAAGCGGAATAGCTTTGGTTCACGCAGGCTGCGCCGCGAACTCGCTGTAACC
>NZ_JBFULT010000185.1:0-12607 GCF_054049755.1 Bradyrhizobium sp. P5_C11_2 | reverse complement strand
AGCGTAGGGCAGGTTCAAATGCCCTGACGTGATGCGGATCACATTCGGCATTGGCCGAAATTCCATTCGCATCCTAGCGCCGAAGCTGATCGACATCCATGGCACCCAGCCAGCGGCAATGGCCCGGTGCAGCACAAGGCCTGCGTCAGGAAGCCACGCTGTCGCATTCAGTCCTCGAAAGCCGCGTGCAAATCCTGCCCGTGTTTTCGCGATCGTTTCCCGCGATTCTCTGGACTCGCGGCCCATGCGGGTACAATCTTCGGCATTGCTCGTCACCAGCCGTTGTTGCCTCTTGCGACTGCCGCCTGAAAAGTAGCCGTCGCAGCGTCTCCCAGCTCGGTTCGAGCAGCAGAAATCCCCGAGTGATCCAGATCACAGTGCGTCGTTGTGAACTGGGTCAGATTGCTCTCATCGGATCGGCTCGGGCTGATCCGAGAGCAGCGAGGAAGTTTGGATCAGGGGAGAATGGTCATGCGCTTCTTAATCGCAGCAATTTCAATCGCAGTATTTCTCGTCAGCGGCAGCGCCGCTTTCGCCGACAAGCGCGTCGCCTTCGTGGTCGGCAACTCCGCCTACAAGAATGTCCCGCAGCTCCCCAACCCCGCGATCGATTCCAAAGCGATGGCCAGGGTGCTGCGCAATGTCGGTTTCGATGTCGTCGAGGGCTCCAACCTCACCCGCGATGCCATGACCGCAAAGCTTTTGGAGTTTGGCAAGAAGAGCGAAGCCGCCGATGTCGCCGTGTTCTTCTATGCCGGCCATGGCATCGCGGTGAACGGCACCAACTATCTGCTGCCTGTCGATGCCGATCTCAAATCCGAGATGGACGTCAAGCTGGGTGCCGCCATCAATGTCGACCTCACGCTCGATCAGACCATGTCGGACGCGAAGGTGAAGCTCGTATTCCTGGACGCCTGCCGTGATAACCCGTTCGCGGCAAAGATCCGATCGGCCAAGGCGACGCGCTCCGTCAATGTGCAGACTGGCCTCGCCGAGATGAAGTCGGGCGAGGGCACGCTGATTGCTTTTGCCACCGGTCCCGGCCAGACCGCGCTCGACGGCGAGGCCGGCACCAACAGCCCGTTCACCCGCGCGCTCCTCGCCAACATCGCCCAGCCCGGCATCGAGATCCAGCAGGCGATGACCAAGGTCCGTGCCCAGGTCAATGACGAGACCAACAAGGCGCAGCTGCCCTGGGGCCACACCAATCTCACCGGCAACGTCTATCTCAATCCGGCTGGCGCGTCGGCTGCGGCCACGATCGATCCGTCCAACGCGCCGGTGTCGGCCGCGACCAAGCAAGGCTCCGACATCGAGCTCGAGTTCTGGCGCTCGATCAGGGACACCAACAAGGTCGAGGAGCTCAACGCCTACCTGACCAATTATCCGAACGGCACCTTCAAGTCGCTGGCGCTCGCCCGCATCGCCGTGATCCAGGACGGTCCCTCCACGACGACGCGCAACCTCACCGCTGGCGTCGATCCCGCAACCTTCACCGAAGCGGCCGATCAGATCTCCGAAGACCAGATCGGGCTGGACAAGAACCTGCGCCGCGACGTGCAGCGCCGTCTCACCGGCCTCGGCTTCGACATCAAGGCGACCGGGAAGTTCGACGACGAGACCCGCACGGTGATCAAGCGCTGGCAGGCCGCGCGCGGCTATCCGGCAACCGGCTACCTCAACAAGCTCCAGCACAAGGCGTTGCAGTCCGAGATCGTCTCGACCCGCGTCGCCGGGTCCGACGATTCCGGTGACGAGCCGGCGCGTCGCCGGTCCTCCGGTGGTGGCGGCCGGCGTTATCATGGTAGTGGCGGCGGCGGTGGCGGTGGCGGTGGCATGGGCGGCCCCGGCGGTCTGCTCGGCGGCATGATGGGCGGATTGTTCGGTCGCCGCTGAGAGGCAAAAGGCGACGGGGCGGCCCAAACCGGGCCGCCTTTCCCCTGTTGGAAATCTGCGTACATCGATCGTCGCAAAGCCGTCGCCGCATGGCCCGCCTGCGAACAAGAATTTGGCCAGATGCGCGCCTAGCCAAAGCCTTCATCCGACAACCCCGGATCAGAGGAGCAGAGTTCCATCCAGTGCCGAGGCCAGGTGACTACCAGCTCTATCGCAGTGGCCCGCCGGATCGGACAGTGTCCCTGAGCTCAATGGCTATCTACATCGGCGCGGCGATGATCGCGGTGGCGATCCTGCTGTCGACGCTGATCACGGGCCTGACCTCCCGCTATGTCGGGCTCGAAGGTCCGACCGACGAGAACATGTGGCTGGTCGACCGCCTCACCGGCAGCGTCTATCGCTGCCAGGCGGAGGGACGGGGCAGGGCCCTGTGCGAGCCGGATATCGCGACAGGCAGCGTCGGGAACCGGTCCAAAGCGCCGAAGGATGGCCACTGAGCCGCTTCGCTTTCGCATCGCAGCAAGAAGACTGTCTTCTCCACGAAACGTCTGCGCCAGAGACTACGTAATTGCGAAGGCCGGCATGACGCCGGTTTCGTTTTACGGAGGAGACTTTTCTATGAAGATCTTGCTCACGACCGCAGCTTTTGTCGCGTTCACTCTTTCGTTGTCCCCCGCCTCCGCCGCCATGATGGCGTGCACCGGCGAGAACATGATGAAATCGACGGCCACGATGATGGGCACCGCCGACACGCCGGCCAAGATGGCGGCGAACAAGGAAATGGCCATGGCCAATACCGACATGAGCAACGGCAAGATGAAAAGCGCCTGCATGCATTACATGATGAAGTAGGCCTCGGCCTCCTCAACCGGCTGCGCTGTCAGCAGATGGCAGCGCGGCTTTTTCATATGCCCGCTTCCTTGCCTTCGGCTTTTTCTTGGCGCGAATCTCGCTACATTGCATTCCGCAATGCCCCGCGCACCGAAACCTCTTCCGCTCTCGACGACGCAAGCCCGGCAGATCTGGCTGCATGCCCAGCGGCTGGACGTGCGTGCGCCGTTCGGAGAGGGCGCGCAGGCCGTTGCCGAGGCGGTCGCCCATCTCGGCTATGTGCAGATCGACACCATCAACGTGATCGAGCGCTGCCACCACCACATCCTGTTCAGCCGCATCCCGTCCTATCGCCGCGCCGACCTGCGCCACGCCCAGAGCGTCGACAGAAGCGTGTTCGAATACTGGACTCATGCACTGTCCTACGTGCCGGCGAACGACTTCCGCTTCTTCCTGCCGGCGATGCGCGAGCACCGCCGCGAGGGACACAAATGGCATGCCTCGGTGACGCCGGCCGACACGCGCAAGGTGATGCGGCTGCTTCGTGCCGGTCCGCTGACGATCCGCGACATCGAGGACGACGTCCTCACCGAGAAGGAGCATCTCTGGCAGAGCCGCAAGCCGTCGAAGCGGGCGTTGCAGCTCGCCTTCTATACCGGCGTCGCGACCGTCAGCGCGCGCCAGGGCATGCTCAAGACCTATGAGCTGATGACGCGGCATTTCGGCTGGGACAAGCTGCCGAAGCCGGCCTCGGCAAAGGACATCACGGCCTATCTGCTCGATCGCGCGTTGCGGTCGCAGGGCGTGGTGAGCCTTGATTCGGTCTGCCATCTCGACGCGCCGAGCAAGAAGGCGGTCGCAGGCCTGATCGCCACGCACGTCCGCCGCGGCGAGCTCGTGCCCGTGACGATCGACGGCGCCGGCAAGCAGGAGCATTGGGTGCCGCCCGCGGCGCTGGAGCCGGGCGAGGTGCCGCCGGATCTCGTCCACATCCTGTCGCCGTTCGATCCCCTGATCATCCAGCGCAAGCGCACCAGCCTCATCTTCGGCTACAACCATCTGTTCGAAGCCTATGTGCCGAAGGCCAAGCGCAAGCTCGGCTACTTCGCGCTGCCGGTGCTGGTCGGCGACGAGATCGTCGCCGCGCTCGACCTCAAGACCGATCGGCAGGACAAGAAGCTGCTGATGCAGAAATGGACCTGGGTCGGGCAGGGCAAGAAGACGGCGGCGCGCAAGGAGCTCAATCAGAAGATCGAGGAGGAGCTCGATCGCTTCGAACGGTTTCAACTCGCGGAGTGAGCGTGTTCATCGCCTGTCTACGGCGTATCCTTGAGCTCGTGCGAGCCGGATGGCGCGCTTCCCGGACCGGACAGCACATGCGCGTAGCGGTCCAGCACCTCGTCGGCCGAATAGCCGGAGCGCTGCGCGAACTCCTCCCGCAACCCCAGTCGCGCCGAGGCTTTCAATCGCTCCGTCGTGGCGGTCGTCATCAGGGGATCGAAGCCCAATTCCCGCAGGCCCGCCGCCACCCCATCCATTTCCACGGCGCGGCGCTCGGCATGCAGCACGTCGGAGCGAACGCACATGTCCAGGAATTTGCTGAACGTGGTGGCATCCATCGACGCGCAAAGCCCGCGCATGGTCTCAGGGCGCACGCCGGCGAGGGTCGCGGCGGTCAGCGCCTCGACCAGCAGCGCCTCCATGCCTTTCGTCACCACGCTGCGCAGCATCTTCACGGCCGCCGCCGTACCGGCTTCGGGGCCTGCCACCTCGATGCGGAAGCCGAGCGGCCTGAATATGTCGGCGAAGCGCTCGGCGCCGCTGCCTGACGTATAGAGCGGGACCGCGGCGCCATAGAGGTCGACCGACCCCATCAGGTTCGCGTCCGCGAACACGCCGCCGCGTGCCTCCACGGCTGCGGCGACACGCTTCTTCGTCCGCGGAGTCGCGGCGTTGATGTCCACCACGAGGCAGCCGGGACGCACGATCCTGGATATGGCCTCGCCGGTCTCGGCTGCGACGGCAACGACGACGGCGGAAAAGATCACGTCCGCCTCCGCCAGATCGTCCAGCCGCTCGACAAGCGTGACGCCGCATCCGGCCGCCACCGTGCGAAAGGCCTGTGAGTAGGGCGGTGCGTTCGTCTTGCCCTGACAGAACGCGGCGATCGGCGCGCCGGTCTGAGCCGCCAGATGCGATGCGAAGCACCGCGCGGCCTCACCAAACCCAACGAAGGCGATCTTGGGCTGCGCCATGGCTGAGATGTCTCCGGATCCATCCGATGGAGAGGATGAGGTCTCCTCGTGCGGCCTTCGCCGCTGCCGCCATTCTGCCAAGTCCGGCACCGGAGTCAATGAACCGGTTCATCGTAAGAAGATTTTTTCTAGCAGGTGACCAATTTTTCGGCACTTTAGGTCGGAAAAGATTGTCAGAAGGCAATGAACCGGTTCATATTGCAGCATGTCGATACAGATGCGCCGATCGCAAACCGTCAAGGTCAGGGACGTGGCCCGGGAGGCCGGCGTCGCCGTCGGCACGGTGTCCCGCGTGCTCAATGATCATCCCACGGTGACCCGAGAGCTGCGCGTGCGCGTCGAAAAGGCCATGGCTGATCTCGGCTATGAGGTCGACGTCACGGCGCAGAGCATGCGCGCGGGGCGGTCGCGGCTCGTGGCCTGCGCCATTCGCGATTTCGACATCCCGCGCTTTGCGCTGTTCATCAAGGAGGCCGAGGCGGTGCTGCGCGAGGCCGGATATACCCTGCTCCTGGCGAGCACGACCAACCGCCCGGACGTCGAGGTCTCGCTGTTGCGCGCCTTCCGCAGACGCCGGGTGGACGGCGTGATGATGACGCTGAGTGATGAGGAGCACCGGGACGTGCGCATGGCGCTGTCGGAGGCTCCGATGCCAGTCCTGCTCATCGACCGAGACAGCATCGAAGCGCTCGATCGCGTCACGGCCGATCATCGTCACGGTGCGCGCCTTGCGACGAGCCATCTGCTCGGCCTCGGGCACCGGCGGATCGCGATGCTCGTCGGCGATATCAAGGCGTTTCCGTCGCGAAGCCGCCTGGAGGGATTTCGTGAGGCGTATTCGGCCGCAGCAATCACGCCGGATCCGAGGCTGTTGCAAGACAATGTGCTCTCGGGCGAAGACGCCTACCGGGCCACCACCTCGCTCATGAGCCTTAAGGATCGCCCGACCGCTCTCTTCGTCGCTGCGATGGACACGCTCGGCGGCTGCCTGCGAGCGCTGCGGACAATGGGCATTGCCGTCGGGGAGGGGATTTCGGTGGTGGCCGGCAGCGATTCCGACCTGGCCGAATTGCACGCGCCGTCCATCACGGCGATCGAGTGGGATCTCGCGGCCATGGGCCGCCACGCCGCGACCATGCTGCTGGAACGGATGCGGGGCGACGAGATCGAGCGCGGCCGTGGTCTCACCGTGCGGACGGAGCTGATCATTCGGGAGTCGAGCCGGYCTGTTGCGAGTTGAACGGCGCTACCGGATGAGGAATCTTGCGACGCGGCTGTCGAGCCAGATGCCGGCCACGATGCCGATGAGGTAGGCCACCAAATTCCACAGCGAGAAGATCCGCCCCAATAGCAGCGCGCCTGCGGTGGTCAGCCGGAACGCGTCGAGCCAGGGTGTGTGCACGAGCCGCGAAAACTCGACCACGACCGCAATCGCCACCGCAATGGCTGCGATCTGCATCCGCGACAGGCGTGGCCGCAAAACCCCGACCAGCAGGAACACCATGGTCGCCCACAACAGCGAGCCACCATACTTCACGACGAAGGCGGGAAGGCCGAGCGGAAAGCCGTACCAGCGCAAGGAGAGCCCGCAGATGATCACCGCGAGGGCGAGGGCGGCGCGAATCAGGGATGTTCGCAACGGCGCAACTGGTTTGTCCGGTTGCGCTCCGTGCATTGCTCGTTCCATTGACTCTTTGCTTGTGATGCTCAAAACCGCTCCTCAGTCCATAAAAGCAACAACCCCGGGGGAAGCCATGAGCCAGACCACGACCTATGCCGGTGCCGCCGGCGCAGCCAAGAGCGCGATCGAGACCTCGACCATCCGCGCCATCTCCTGGCGCCTGATTCCGTTCCTGGTGCTGGCCTACTTCTTCTCCTATCTCGACCGCGTCAATCTCGGCTTCGCCGCGCTGACCATGAACGCGGAGCTGAAGTTCACGCCGCTGATCTTCTCCTGGGGCGCCGGCATCTTCTTCATCGGCTATTTCATCTTCGAGGTGCCGAGCAACCTCGCGCTGGAAAAGTTCGGCGCCAGCCGCTGGATCGCCCGCATCATGGTGACCTGGGGCATTATCTCGGCGCTGATGGCGACGGTGTCCGGCGAATGGAGTTTTTACATCCTGCGCTTCCTGCTTGGCGTCGCCGAGGCCGGCTTCTTCCCCGGCATCATCCTCTATCTCACCTATTGGTATCCGGCCGAATATCGTGCCCGCTTCCTCGCTGCGTTCGCAGTCGCGGTGCCGGTCTCGACCGTGATCGGCGCGCCGGTCTCGGGCCTGTTGCTCGGGCTTGACGGCGTGATGGGCCTGAAGGGCTGGCAGTGGCTGTTCATCATCGAGGGCATTCCCTCGGTGCTGCTCGGCATCGTCACCTGGTTCTATCTCACCGACAGGCCGGAGAAGGCGGACTGGCTTTCGGCCGAKCAGAAGGCGTGGCTCAAGACGAGGCTCGATGCCGAGATTGCCGCCAAGCAGGCGGTGAAGCACCTCACGCTCGGCGAAGCACTGTCGTCGCCGAAGGTGATCATGCTGAGCCTGGTCTATTTCGGCTTCGTCGGCGCGCTCTACGGCATGCAGTTCTGGCTGCCCCAGATCGTCAAGGCGTTCGGCCTCACCAACGCCCAGACCGGCTTCGTCACCGCGATCCCGTATCTGTTCGGCACCATCGCCATGATCCTGTGGGCGCGGCATTCCGATGCCACGCGCGAGCGCGTGATGCATGTTGGCGCGCCGCTGCTGCTCACCGCCGTCGCGCTCGGCGTCTCCAGCTATCTCACCGATCCCACCATGACGATGGTGGTGCTGACGGTCGCCGCGATCGGTGTGTTCTGCTGTTTTGGTGTGTTCTGGACCCTGCCGACCGCCTGGCTCTCCGGCACCGCGGCCGCCGGCGCCATCGCGCTGATCAACTCGATCGGCAATCTCGCCGGCTTCGGTGGCCCGTATTTGATCGGCTGGGTCAAGGAAGCCACGGGCCAGACCTCGACGGGATTGCTGGTGCTCGCGGTGCTGCCCCTGATCGCCGGCATCCTGGTCTTCATCGGCGGCCACGACAGCAAGCACGAGTTCGCCGAACAGGGGCGCTGAGGCCAACAGCCTGTCATCTTGGGCTCGTTAGGCTCGCGCAAGCGCATAGCCGGCTCTCGACGGTGCAATTAACCCTCGACAGATTCGAGCAGAATTCCTATGTTCCCAAGCACTAAACGCTAACGGCGCCTCAGGGGTGAACCCGAGGCGCCGCCGCCCTGATACCCGGTTTTGGAGACCGGGGAGGTTTAGCAGGTGTTCTAGAACACCTACCAATGGGTCCTGGGTGCCTCCAGGGCCCAATTCTTTTTTGCCCTAAGGCAAATCGTAGAATCCGTCCGAGACCTGTTTGACCTTGCCGGAACGGACCAAGTTTATAATTGTTGCGTGAAGAGACCGACCGTCCACGACGAGGCCTTGGCTCTCGGCGAAGTTCCTAAGCCCATCCTTGTTCATTCTGCCGCGCGCCAGGCTTTCGAGGATGAAGGTTGAGAGCGTTTCAGACGCTCCCGTTGTTTCGGGTTCGCGCGAGCCGAAGCGGCTCTCTTCTTGATCGAGCAGCTTTGTGAGCATCAGCACTTCGTCATCGAGTGCCTTCATCTGCTTCTGATACTCGTCGCGTTTCGCGGCGGCCGAGATCATCCGCGCCTTTAAATCTTGGCGGATGTCGCGATAGGCGGGCTCGCGCAATTTGATCGTCATACTTCAGTTTAAAGCATGGCCGCGTTCCAACTGCAAGGCGCGACTGAGAGACGACTGAGAAAAACTGAAGAATCACGGGAACAAGTGAGAATATATTAGAACATAAAGTGTACATTCACTGTTTGTTCTTAGGGCGGGCGGCTTACCACCCCTTAATGATCACAGATTCCTGATGACTGACGAATATTGACTTTTAACAGTGATTAGTCGACATTCCTCCCAACGCAGCCGCTGGAGTGTCCTCCGATGTTCGTCCGGTCGATTTTATCGAGCTATTCCAAGCTCTTGGCAGGTGTGTCGCTGGCCCTGATGGCCGCGGCGCTGGCCGGATGCAATGACACGGTTGCCCAGAAAGCCGAGCCGCCGCGGCCGGTTCTGGTGGCGACCGCCCATTATGATGCCGAGACGCCGGAGCGCAGTTTTGTCGGCACGGTCCGGCCCCGGATCGAGAGCGATCTCGGTTTCCGCGTCGCCGGCAAGGTCGCCAAACGCCTGGTCGAGGTCGGCCAGACCGTCGAGATCGGCCAGCCGCTTGCGACCCTCGATGAGATCGACCTGAAGCTCCAGGCCGAGCAGTCCGTGGCCGAGCAGACCGCCGCCACCGGCGTGCTGGCCCAGGCCGCCGCTGCCGAGCAGCGCGCCAAGGATCTGAAGGCCAAGGGCTGGACCACCGATGCGCAGATGGATTCGAGCCGCGCCGCCGCCGACGAGGCCCGCGCGCGCCTGAACCGGGCCGAGCGCTCGGTCGGGCTGACCAAGAACTCCCTTTCCTACGCGACGCTCAACGCCGACGCCCGTGGCGTCGTCACCGCAACGCTGATCGAGCCCGGCCAGGTGGTCGCCGCGGGCCAGGCTTCGATCCGTGTCGCCCGCTTTGCCGAGAAGGAAGCGGTCGTCGCGATCCCTGAGACGCTGGTCGGACGTGCCAAGTCGGGCGCCGCCAGCGTCACCCTTTGGTCGGAGCCCAACAAGAAGTACGCCGCGAAGCTGCGCGAGATCGCGCCCACCGCGGATACCGCCACGCGCACCTATCTCGCAAAGTTCTCGTTGCCGGAGGCCGACGACAAGGTCTCGCTCGGCATGACCGCGACGCTGACGCTGTCGGACGCGGCAACCGAGCGCGTCGCGCGGCTGCCGCTCTCGGCGCTGTTCAACGAAGGCGGCAAGCCGTCCTTCTACGTCGTCGACGACAACGGCGCGGTCACGCTGAAGCCGGTCGTGGTGAAGTCCTACGAGAGCAACGACGTCGTCATCACCAGCGGCGTGGAAGAAGGCGCCAAGATCGTTGCGCTTGGCGTGCAGAAGCTCGATCCGAGCCAGAAGGTGCGGATCGTCTCGTCACTGTCTTTCTAGTTTCGGTCATTCCGGGGCGCCCCGAAGGGCGAACCCGGAATCCCGAGATTCCGGGTCTGGTCCTTCGGACCATCCCGGAATGACACGAGAAGTAAGTTTCGTCGTGTGAGGTGAGTTTCGGCCGTCGCGCAAATGCGAAGGCTGAAGCGGCGAAGCGATCCAGAATCTGCCCAGCCCCCTGGATTGCTTCGCTGCCTCGCGACGACGGATTTAACAGAGTGGCTGTCGTTTTTGGCAATTGGATCGTCTTGCGGAGAGAGCGATGAAGCGCTTCAACCTTTCGGCCTGGGCCGTCAGCCATCCGACGCTGGTCCTGTTCCTGATGCTCGTGCTCGGCGTCGCAGGCTTCTTCTCCTATCAGAAGCTCGGCCGCGCCGAGGATCCGTTCTTCACGGTGAAGGTGGTCAACGTCTCCGTGATCTGGCCGGGCGCGACCGCGCAGGAGATGCAGACCCAGGTCGCCGATCCCATCGAGAAGAAGCTCCAGGAGCTGCCCTATTTCGAGAAGGTGCAGACCTATTCCAAGCCCGCCTTCACCGCGCTCCAGGTCACCTTCCGCGATTCCACGCCGCCGAAGGACGTGCCCTATCTCTTCTATCTCCTGCGCAAGAAGCTGGTCGACGTGCAGGGCCAGCTGCCCTCCGGCATTCTGGGGCCCGTCGTCAACGACGAATTCTCCGACGTCGATTCCATCCTCTACATGATGACCGGCGACGGCGCCGACTATGCCCAGCTCAAGAAGGTCTCGGAAGGATTCCGTCAGCGCCTTCTGAAGGTGCCCGGCGTGACCAAGGTCGACGTCTACGGCAATCAGGACGAGCGCATCTTCGTCGAATTCTCCCACGCCAAGCTCGCCACCCTCGGCATCACGCCGCAGGCGCTGTTCGACTCGCTCGCCAAGCAGAACAACGTGACCCCGGCCGGCACCGTCGAGACCTCGTCGCAGCGCGTGCCGCTGCGCGTCACCGGCGCGCTTGACGGCGCCAAGGCGGTGGCCGAGACCCCGGTCGAGAGCAACGGCCGCGTCTTCCGGCTCGGCGACATCGCCACCGTCACCCACGGCTATGTCGATCCGCCGAGCTTCGTCGTCCGCCAGGAAGGCAAGCCCGCCATCGGCATCGGCGTCGTCACTGCCAAGGGCGCCAACATCCTCGATCTCGGCAAGGAGGTCGAGAAGGCCACCGCCGAATTCATGAAGGCGGTGCCGCAGGGCGTCGACGTCCGGCTCATCGCCGACCAGCCCAAGGTGGTCGAGCACGCCGTCGGCGAGTTCGTGCACTCCTTCATGGAAGCCCTCGTCATCGTGCTGTTCGTGTCGTTCCTGGCGCTCGGCTGGCGCACCGGCATCGTGGTCGCGCTGTCCGTGCCGCTGGTGCTCGGCATCGTCTTCATCGTCATGAACACGATGTCGCTCGACCTGCACCGCATCACGCTCGGCGCGCTGATCATCGCGCTCGGCCTGCTCGTCGACGACGCCATCATCGCGGTCGAGATGATGGTGGTGAAGATGGAGCAGGGCTGGGACCGTTTCCGCGCGGCCTCCTTTGCCTGGGAATCCACCGCGTTTCCGATGCTCACGGGAACGCTGGTCACGGCCGCTGGCTTCCTCCCCATCGGCTTTGCCAATTCCGCGGTCGGCGAATATGCCGGCAGCATCTTCTGGATCGTGGCGATCGCACTGGTCGCCTCCTGGTTCGTGGCGGTGATCTTCACGCCCTATATCGGCGTCATGCTGCTGCCCAACATCAAGGTGCATCACAATCACGATCCGCATGCGGTCTACGAGACCCGCATGTACCGCGGCCTGCGTGCCATCGTGCAGTGGTGCGTCAACCACCGCATCACCGTCGTGGTCGCGACCGTCGGCGTCTTCATCGCTTCCATCGTCGGCTTCGGTCACGTCCAGCAGCAGTTCTTCCCGCTGTCGGAGCGGCCCGAGCTGTTCCTCCAGCTCCGCTTGCCTGAGGGCACCGCCTTCAACGTCACCGAAAAGGCGGTGAAGACGGCCGAGACGCTGCTGAAGGACGACAAGGACATCGAGACCTACACGGCCTATGTCGGCCAGGGTTCGCCGCGCTTCTGGCTGGGCCTCAATCCGCAGCTTCCGAACGAGGCCTTCGCCGAGATCGTCATCGTCGCCAAGGGCGTCGAGGCACGCGAGCGCATCAAGGCGAAGATCGAGGGCGCGGCCGCCGACGGCATGCTGAGCGAGGCGCGCGTCCGCGTCGATCGCTTCAATTTCGGTCCGCCGGTCGGCTTCCCGGTCCAGTTCCGCGTGATCGGGCCCGACGCCAACAAGGTGCGCGAGATCGCCTATCAGGTCCGCGACGTCATGCGGCAGAACAAGAGCGTCAAGGACGTCCAGCTCGACTGGAACGAGCAGTCGCCCTACCTGAAGCTCGTCGTCGACCAGGATCGCGCCCGTGCCATGGGCCTGACCCCGCAGGACGTCTCGCAGGCGCTTGCCATGCTGATCTCCGGCGCGCAGGTCACGACCATACGCGACGGCATCGAGAAGGTCGGCGTGGTCGCACGCGCTGTCTC
>NZ_JBFULT010000184.1:0-12641 GCF_054049755.1 Bradyrhizobium sp. P5_C11_2 | reverse complement strand
CAGTTATGCCTTTGTACTTGCCGGTACCGCCGGTGACGATATGCGTGCCGCACTTCATTTCTGGCTGCGACTTGTCGACGTCGCGAGTATCAAACGTCGAGAAAATTTTGTCACCGTCGCTGTCAGCCAGCACGCAAGCTCCGTCAATGTATTTCTTATCGCCTGATGCAACGCTCAGCGCCGCGCAATGTGCCGACATCTTGTCGAACATCTTTTCCCCCTTCATGTTTTGCGTAGTCCCGACAGCTTCCAGGTTGGTGGCGGTGCCAAGACCGGGGATGTCAATGCTCATGATCGGGCGGAAGATGAAATGTGTCACATAGGGYGTTGTCCCCTTCTTTTCCGATGTTTGTGCCCCAGCCGCTCCAGGCACAAGGGCCGCGAGGACTGCGCACACAAGAGCCGTTTCCACTGTTGAGAGTAGGCTTATTTTGAAGCGGGTCATTGGCACCTCCTACCGAGCGGCAGTCTTCAAGCCGCGACGGCCGCTTTTTGCGGAGGCTACTACATGCGTGACACGCGCACAGTTCCGCCCCTTTCCTGTTGCCAGGCAAGAGCGCAGCTTACTTTCTTAGCGAGATGGCCTCGGCCATGGCTGTACATCGTACTGAACGCATGAGCAGCTGGCTTGAGCAAAGAAACATATCGCACAAAGAGTCCGTAAGAAACACCACACCACCGAGGTATTGGTTCCAAAATACCTCCGCAGCATGTGACAGAGACGCGCAGGCTGAATGACCGCTTTGGGTCAAAATGCGAAGAACTCAACCTGAGCAAATTTGGTCTGCCATGCCTCGGTGAGCGGACCTCGGTGAGGTGCGCCGCCACTTCGGTGATGGGGGCCACAAGCGGTCGCTCGGGCCTTGCGGTTATTCGCCAGGTTGGCCAACATAGGCCGCCTGGGAACGTGGATTGTTTGGCCTTCTTAAGTCGCGGCATTAGGGGAAAGTCATGTCGGCCCCTGAACATTGGCAGATGGACGCGAGCGCCCCGGAGCTATACGAGCGCTATCTCGTCCCAGCCATCACTTCCATATGGGCTAGTGATCTCCTCGACCGCATCTCGCCGAGCGGAGGAGAAAGCGTGCTCGACATCGCCTGCGGAACCGGCGTGGTAGCTCGCCTAGCGAGGCAGCGGGGGCACACGGGGCGGCTGGTCGGCATAGACGTCAATAACGCGATGCTCGCAATTGCGCGAGAGAACTCTTCAGAAGTCGAGTGGATCGAGGGTAGCGCGCTCGACCTACCGTTCGATGCAGACAGTTTTGACGTAGTGCTCTGCCAACTCGGGTTGCAATTCTTCCCAGATCGGGCGCTGGCGCTAAAAGAAATGGTGCGCGTGCTCAAGCCCGGAGGCCGCGCTGGGATGAGTGTCTACAGCGCAATCGAGAGAACGCCAGCGGCGCATGCTTTCGTTCAGAGCCTCGAGAAATATCTAGGAAAAGCGGCCTCACGGACCAAACGGWCAGAGCATCTCTCTTGCGATGAGCACGAGGTCGGCGCTTGGGCGAAGCAGGCCGGCTTCGACGTCGTTGATGTGGTCGCCGTCACAAAGCAGATCACGTTCCCCTCGATCTTGGACTATGTCCGCTTTCAGCTTACAGCGACGCCGATGGCTGCGCTGTTGAAGGATAAAGGTGCGTCTGAGCGGGAGCGCATGATCATGTCGATTGCCGATGACGCCGCCTCCCGCCTCGACCTTTCGATGTTGGCGGGTGGCAAGTTGACCTTTCCGCAGCAATCGTTCGTGGTAGCGGCTTCACTCCACTGACGACCGCTTGGGGTCAATCGCGTCACTTTGGCCGGTGCCCTTTCTCTTCCGGCCTACCCCTGTGAACGGCCATTGTCGGACCGCCCCGGCATGTCYCAAACGGGCCAAAGTCAGACATGACAACGGCTTTAGGCGAGCAGTCCGCGTCCTTCATGCCTGCCATGTCGACGGCGAGTCATCGGCGGATATTGTCTCAACCCTCGGTTGCCCAATTCGGAATGTATGTTACCGTGCACTTGCCGGAACGGGATTTCCGTCCCGGATTTGGGAAGGACATGGTCATGAGATTGTCGTCAAGCCTTGTCGTGCCTTCAGCCCTCGCCGTCCTGTCAACTGCCGTGCTGTGCGGCCCGGCAGCGTCGCAAATCCCAACAGGCTCCGCCGCCACGCTTTCGCCCGTCACCGTCGACGCGCCGAAGCAGGTGGCAAGGCCACCTGCGCCGCAGCGGGCGGCAAACACCGGAGCCTCCTCGCGCCGGACTGCGTCAACCGCTCAAACGTCATCGTCAACCGCACGGACGCCTTCGTATGCGCCGGGTTCAGTGATGGGGAGAATTGCCAGCCTGGAGAAAGTCGCCAGCAGCTGCAACGGTGGCTGTGCATCAAGCTTTCCGCACGGCAAGGAGCCCTGGATTGGATGCAGCGAGTCGGGCGGCAATATAAATTATGGACCTTTCTCGCCAACGTGCCGAGACACCATCACCCATACATCCTACGAGAATTGCGTCGAGACGAAGGTGTTCCTGGGCGAGAATCGAAACAGAGCCCACTGGTTTTGCAGCAGCCTGGCCGCAGGCAACAGGTTTAAGGTCGCAGAACTCAAGCGGTCAGGACGTCGCTAATCCCCGTTCCAGTTGATATCGGCCAACGCTTGCCGCAGACCGCCGAGCTTCGCCCGCCGGTCGCTGCAAGCACCTCGAATTCCGCGAAGCCAAGATCAAGCGAGATCGCGGGATACGCTGAAGAACTTTGACGGGGCCCTCGAGGCCCCGTTTCTATTTGATCCGTCATCCCCGCGCGACGGCGAAGCCGTCGTCGCTGGAGGTGCGAACAGCGCGGTGCATTTGCACTGCGCTGAGAGCCTCGAAGGATGAAACGGCCCCGCTGCATCGGCCGGGCCGTCGCCCTTCGAGGGCCGCTGAAGAAGCGGCCACCTCAGGGTGACGGGAAAAGTTTGCGACTCGCGGCAGTCAGGCCGTCCGCAACACCGGTGGCTGCGACGGCCGGATCAGCGCGAACGCGACCTGGATGATGCCGCCGGCGAGGCCGAGCGCAACCCCAATGCGCCACGCCATGGTGTACGATCCGAGTGCGTCGTAGATCACCCCGCCGCCGTAGGCGCCGAGGAAGCTGCCGACCTGGTGGCTCATGAAGGCGAGGCCCTGGATCATGGCCTGCCAGCGCAGGCCGAACATCTCGGCGACGGCGCCCGCCACCAGCGGCCCTACTCCCATCCACAGGAAGCCCATGATCGCGCCGAACAGCAGCGTCGAGAATGGCGTCGCCGGCAGCATGAAGTACCAGGCGAGCGCGAGCGAGCGCAGGATGTAGATGCCCCCTAACAGCGCCAGCTTGTTCCAGCGCTGGCCGGCCCAGCCGAAGAACAGCGAGCCCAGCACGTTGAAGCCGCCGATCATGCCGAGCGTCTGCGCGCTCAGCATCGGGTCGAGGCCGCAGATGGCGAGGTAGGACGGCAGGTGCGTGGTGAGGAACACCAGCTGCATGCCGCAGACGAGATAGGCGCAGGTCATCACCACGAAGGACGCGTTGCCGAACGCCGTCTTCGCCGCGATCGCGGCGGTGGCATCGCCGATGTCGTCGGCCGAAGGCTTCGGCAGCGGAATCTGGTCGACGCGGCCGGCATACCAGGCGGCGGGGATCATCAGCACCGACATCACCACGAAGCCGGCGAGCCCGACGCGCCAGCCAAAACCCTCGTTGAGCATCTGCCCGAGCGGCGCCGACAGCAGCGCGCCGAGCGAGCCGGCGCCGGAGACGATGCCGAGCACGGTCGAGCGCACGGTCTCGGGCACCGCGCGCGCCGCCACCGACATCGCGATCGCGGCCGCGGTGCAGGCCAGCGACGTCCCGATCAGCACGCCGGCGCCGATCATGATGCTGACAAGTCCGTTCGCGGTCGCCATCAGCGCCAGGCCCACGATGTACATCAGCGCGCCGACGATCATGATAGGACGGAAGCCGTAGCGCACGGTCATCGCGCCGGCGAGCGGCTGGAGAAAGCCCCAGGCGAGGTTCTGCACGGCCAGCGCCAGCGTGAAATCMGACACCGAGATGTGAATGTCGTGGGTCAGCGGTTGGAGGAAGATGCCGAGCSWCTGYCGCAGCCCCATGCTCAGYGTSAGCATGATSGAGGCRCCGATCAGGATGGGWARYGTCGGACGCAGRACCTGCAACAGGGGCATTTTTCTTCTCCCTCGTGGGCACGGCACGCGCGCCGGCGTCTGCGATTCACGTTGATTTTGGTTACACAGACCTGTGTAACTAGGCTATAGAAGGACTGCACTGTCAAGCGAAGAGGATGTTTGCGGTCGCATGGCTCCCCCGACCAGACCACAGACGATGAAGGAGCGGATCCTCGAGACCGCCGACAAGCTGTTCTATCTGCAAGGCATTCGCGCCATCGGCGTCGATACCATCGCAGCCGAGATCGGCATCTCCAAGCGCACGCTCTACAACCACTTCCCGTCCAAGGACGCGCTGATCGCGGCCTATCTGGCGCGCCGCTTCGTGCAGCCGCGCGCCTCCGACAAACCGCCGGCCGAGCAGATCCTCGCCACCTTCGATTCGCTGGAGCGGCGTTTTGCTGCGAAAGATTTTCGCGGCTGCCCGTTCGTGAACGCGGTCGCCGAGCTCGGGCCAAAGGACCGCGCGGTGAAGAAGATCGCGATCGCCTTCAAGGAAAGCCGCCGCGTCTGGTTTCGCGACCGCCTGAACGAGCTCGGCGTGACCGATGCCGAGGCGCTAGCAACGCAGCTCGTGCTGCTGGTCGACGGCTCCATCGCGCAGGACCTCGTCCGCGACGACCCCGCCATGGCGCGCGCGGCGAAGGAAGCAGCGAAGGTGCTGTTGCGGAACGCCGGGGTGGATGTGGGGGATGGTGCGGTGAAGCCGGTGACGCAAGACAAGCGCAAGCCACACTAACCGATGTCGTCCCGGCGAAGGCCGGGACCCATAACCACGAAAGCTAGATTGGCGAAGACTCGTGGTTACCTGCTCGCACCACAACCCCTCCCTGGGGTTATGGGTCCCGGCCTCCGCCGGGACGACACTGAGTATGTGGCCGCAGTATTCGCCCCACGCCCCGACGATACCAAAATGCGCCTGTTTTGCCCGACGAGTCAAACGGCTTTGCGGACGCATAAGCCATGACTTCGCTCACGCGTAAGCCATTGATCCGACTACTGCCGGCTACTGTGCATGGGGTTGTTTTCGCGTTTTTTGTGCCGCCGGCAGCCTCACGCCGCGTGCGACACCACGCGATTACGGCCGTCGTGCTTGGCGCGGTAGAGCGCGGTGTCGGCGCGCTTGAGGACGTCGGCGACCGCCTCGCCCTTCTGCTCCAGCGTGGTCAGGC
Organism: Bradyrhizobium sp. P5_C11_2; assembly: GCF_054049755.1. Lineage (NCBI taxonomy): Bacteria > Pseudomonadati > Pseudomonadota > Alphaproteobacteria > Hyphomicrobiales > Nitrobacteraceae > Bradyrhizobium > Bradyrhizobium sp. P5_C11_2. The sequence goes on along the minus strand of NZ_JBFULT010000184.1, from coordinate 7,276 downwards.
CGATCGAGATCGTGACCTCGATGCGCTTGGCGCCCTTGTGAACGGCGAAGGGCTCGCCGGCGATCGAACGGCGCAGGCGCTCGGCAACCATGCCGGCGACGTGGAGATCGGTCTCGGGCATCACGATGACGAACTCCTCGCCGCCATAGCGGCAGGCGAGATCGATGCCGCGGATCGACTTGCGCACGCGCACCGCGAATTCGCGCAGCACGTCGTCGCCGGCATCGTGGCCGTAATTGTCGTTGATCGACTTGAAGTAGTCGATGTCCAGGATCATCAGCGCCAAGGGCTTGCCGCGGGTCGAGGCCTGCTCGGCGAGCGTCGCCAGATGGCTCTCCATGTAGCGGCGATTGTGCAGGCCGGTCAGCGCGTCGGTGATCGCCATCTCGATCGAGTTCTGCACGTTGTCGCGCAGATGATCGGTGTAGCGGCGGCGGCGGATCTGGGTGCGGACGCGCGCCAAAAGCTCGGTCTTGTCGATCGGACGCAGCAGGTAATCATTGACGCCGATCTCGAGGCCGCGGAGCAGCCGTGTTGAGTTCTCGGCCTCCGCAATCGCGAGGATCGGCACATGCCGCGTTCGTTCCAGCGAGCGCGCCTGGCTGCACAGCCGCAGACCATCGAAATTGTTGAGATCGAGCGAGACGATCAGGAGGTCGTAATTGCCCTCGGCGGCGTGAAACAGCGCCTCGGTCGGATTGGGCTCGACATCGACGGTGTGCTCGGCGGCGAGCAGCGTCGCCAGCCGCTCATAGGACGACTGGCGGTCGTCGACCAGCAGGATGCGGCCGCCCTTGCCGGTGTCGGCGACGGCGCTGCGCTCGGGCGCCTGCATGCCGATCTCGAGCGAGGTGATGGCGCGCATGCGCAGCTCGTCCGTCATCATCTTCAGCCGCGTCAGCGAGCGCACGCGCGCGATCAGCACGACGTCGGAGACGGGTTTTGTCAGGAAATCGTCGGCGCCGGCCTCCAGCCCGCGGTTGCGGTCGGCGGGGCTGTCGAGCGCGGTCACCATCACGACGGGAATGTGGTGGGTCGCCGGGTCGGTCTTCAGGCGGCGGCAGACCTCGAAGCCGTCCATGTCGGGCATCATGACGTCGAGCAGGATGATGTCGCATTCGGCGCGGGCGCAGATTGCGAGCGCCTCGGTGCCGTTCGAGGCGGTCATCACGTCGAAATATTCGGCGGACAGGCGGGCTTCGAGCAGCTTGACGTTGGCAGGGACGTCATCGACGACGAGGATACGCGCGGACACTTTGAACTCACTTCCTATCCGATGAAACGCCGGACCGTCTCAATGAATTTGCCGACCGAAATCGGCTTGGACAAATAGGCTTCGCAGCCGCCCTCGCGGATGCGTTCTTCGTCGCCCTTCATCGCGAAGGCCGTGACCGCGACGACGGGTATGGCACGCAGCTCCGGATCGTCCTTGATCCAGCGCGTCACCTCCAGGCCCGACACCTGCGGCAGTTGAATATCCATCAGCACGAGGTCCGGTCGCATCTTGCGAACGAGGTCGAGCGCCTCGTAGCCGTTGCTGGTGCCCGAGGTCTGGTAGCCGTGCGCCTCCAACAGGTCGCGGAAGAGCTTCATATTGAGCTCGTTGTCCTCCACGATCAGGACGGTCTTAGCCATTCCGTCCCTCCCATTGGCCAGGAGACTGATCCGACATGTGACGCCTCAGGCGCCGCACGCCGGCGCTTCGAAAACTGGATTCAAACTAGCCTCAGATTCGCTCTAGTTTCGTTAAACCCGAGGGCCCACTTTCTGCGATGTGGTTTCCAGTTGCTTGTCTGGGGTCGCAAGACTTAAGGCCGAGACTCGGGCATGATGATTCCAAAGTAGACACTGAAAGTTAATGGAAAGGCAAACCGCGCCCTTGAAAAAGCCTGTTCACAACCCCCGCGAAGTCGCTGAAATCGTTGCGATTCAGGCGCTCTCTTTCGTCGCAGGCGAGCCGGAACGGCTGGGCCTGTTCCTGGCCGAGACAGGTGTCGGTCCGGAGACGCTGCGGAATGCCGCCTCCGACCCCAATTTTCTCCTCAGTGTGCTCGATTTCGTGCTGCGCGATGACGCCACCGTGAAGGCCTTCGCCAGCGCCTCCGAACTGCATCCGACCAACGTCGCCGCAGCGCGGCAAGTGCTGGGCGACGCGCTCGGCGACCGCACCTGGGAGCGCGACGTGCCGTGACCGCCCCCGATCCGGCCGGTCCCCGCTGCTTCTGCCGGGATTGTCTGGCCGATCTGGACATGAGCGTGCGACGCTGTTCCGCCTGCGGTTCCCCTCGCCTGGTCCGCCACCGCACGCTGTCGACGCTGACGCTTGCCCATATCGATTGTGACGCCTTCTATGCGACGGTCGAGAAGCGCGACAACCCCGAAATCGCCGACAAGCCCGTCATCATCGGCGGGGGCAAGCGCGGCGTGGTGTCGGCGGCCTGCTACATCGCACGCACCTATGGCGTGCGCTCGGCGATGCCGATGTTCAAGGCGCTCGAGGCGTGTCCGCACGCGATCGTGATCCGGCCTGACATGGCGAAATACGTCCGCGTCGGCCGCGAGGTGCGTCACGCCATGCAGGCATTGACGCCGCTGGTCGAGCCGCTCTCGATCGACGAGGCCTTCCTCGATCTCTCCGGCACCGAGCGCGTTCACGGCATGATCCCGGCAAAGGTGCTGGCGCGCTTTGCCCGCGACGTCGAGCGCGATATCGGCATCAGCGTCTCGGTCGGGCTGTCCTGCAACAAGTTCCTGGCCAAGATCGCCTCCGACCTCGACAAGCCGCGCGGCTTTGCCGCGCTCGACCAGGAGGAAGCGCGGGCGATGCTCGCCGAGAAGCCGGTCGGCTTCATTTTTGGCGTGGGGCCCGCGACGCAGGAGCGGCTGACGCAGCGTGGCTTCCGCATCATCGCCGACCTCCAGAAGGCCGACGAGATCGAGATGATGCGGCAGTTTCCGAGCGACGGCCGCAGGCTGTGGCGGCTCGCGCGCGGCATCGACGACCGCCGCGTCGAGCCCGATCGCGGCGCCAAGACGATTTCCAGCGAGACCACCTTCGAGACCGACATCCGCGACTTCGCGACGCTGGAGCGGATCCTGTGGCGGCTCTGCGAGAAGACGTCGTCGCGCCTGAAGAGCAGCGAGCTTGCGGGTTCGACCGTCACGCTGAAGCTGAAGACCGCCGACTTCCGCCAGCGCACGCGTTCGCAATCGATCGCAGCCCCGACGCAGCTCGCCGCAAAGATCTTCGCGATCTGCCGCGAGATGCTGGCGAAAGAGATCGACGGCACCGCCTTCCGCCTGATGGGCGCCGGCGTCAGCGCGCTGCGGACCGGCTCGGCCGACGACGACACCGACATGCTCGACCGCCGCGCCGCCCATGCCGAACGTGCGGTAGACAGCTTGCGCAAGAAGTTCGGCAGTACCGCCGTGATCCGTGGCATTGCGTATGAGCGACCGGAGAAGACGCAGGAGTGATTCAGCCCGGCTGAAATCAGTCGCGTTCGAAGATCCGTGCACCTGGATAGACGCGCCGGGCGTACTGAACGACCAGCTGCCGGTCCTGGCTCTCCAGGAACGGAGTTCGGATCTCACAAGACCCGACGATGAGGTGCCACAAGCCGTTGAGCTTTCGAATGATGACGTTCATTGAGCTTCCTCGCAGTGACCCGAGCTTGCCCAAAGTGTAAGCGTCCACTGCCCTCGCTCAATTGTACGAGCGTTAGAGCAGCGCATGAGAAGGGATAGAAGATATAAACAAAGGTATGTTGACGAGGCCCCTGTCAATTTGCGGCCCTGATGGGTTCCGCAGGGGCTCACTCACCTTACGCAGCTTGGGAGGCTGACACGGTGACAGGCGAACGCGATCTCAACGCGCTGCTGAGGCACATGAGGCCCGAGATGCAGTCCGGCACCTTCGTGTTTTGCACGATCCCGCCCAACGAGCCCATTCCCGCGGCGGTCAATCCATTGCTGACATTCCGCGAGCAGGAAGGAACCACGCTGGTGATCCTGCGCGAAGCAGCCGAGGCGTCAGGCTTACACCACGCGTTTGCCTCGCGCCTGATCACCCTGACGGTTCACTCCGCACTCGACGCGGTGGGCTTCCTGGCTGCGGTCACGTCCCGCCTGGCCGAAGCCGGCATCAGCGTGAATGCCGTTTCGGCCTTCCACCACGATCATCTCTTCGTACCTGCCGACAGGGCCGATGAAGCTCTAGCCATCCTTCAAGAAATATCCGGCGCGAGGCGCGCGTAGCCCGGATGGAGCGCAGCGAAATCCGGGACAGTGCATCTACGGCGACAGGTTTCCCGGATCGCGCTGCGCTCCATCCGGGCTACGGAGTCCAATTTCAATCCGCGACGGCCACCGCCTCGATCTCGATCAGCCACTCCGGCGCGGCAAGCGCGGAGACGCCGACGAGGGTGGAGGCCGGCGGCTCCATGCCTTCGAAGAAGGCGGAGCGAGCCTTGCCGATGATCGGGCGCAACTCGGGCTTGTAGCCGACCACGAAGGTCGTGATCTTGACGATGTTGGCGTAGCTCGCGCCGGCAGCTTTCAACGCATGGCCTAGGTTCTGCATCACCTGCGTGGTCTGCGCGGCGAGATCGCCCTCGCCGACGATCCGCCCCTCCTCGTCGGTCGACACCTGCCCGGAGATGTAGATGGTGCGCGCGCCCGTGGCGGTGACGACGTGGGAATAGGCCGGATTGTGATGCAGGCCGCTGGGACGGAGATGATCGAGCTTGGGCATGGTGCTTGCCTCCCGGAGGTTTGTGGTTGGGAGCAAGCGTAGCCGCAGAGTGCGTTGAGGGCCAGCCCGTCATTGCGAGGAGCTCTTGCGACGAAGCAATCCAGAATCTTTCTACGGAGGGATTCTGGATTGCTTCGCTGCGCTCGCAATGACGGAGGAGAGACGCGCCCTCAATTGCAGGGCTTGCTGTCCTTGACGTCGAACTTGCCCATCGCGCCTGAGATCACAAAATCGTTGTAGTCGAGCACGAGCTGGCGGGAGACGCCGTTCTCGTAGAGCTCGAACGCCATCGCATAGACCGGCGTCTGCTCGCCCTCCTTCTGCTGGGCGTCACGGTCGAAATAGCTGACGGTGACGGGCCAGCGCTTGAGCGATTTCATGTGCTCGTCCGACGTCGACGGATCGGGCGCGGCGGTGCGGTCGGCGGGGATCGGCTGGCCGATCACGGTCAGCGTGTTGTAGACTTTCTGGCCGTCGTCGGAGCCGTCATAGACGGACAGCTCCAGCAGCGACTTGCCGTCCTTGGCGGCGGCGATGATGCGCTGGATCTGCTCGGTCGGGAACACGACCTTGCCGTCGAGGGTGAAGGTCTTCGGCGCCGGCAGCTTCAGCTTGACGTTGATGTGGTCGCCGTCGCGCTCCGCCGAGCCGTCGACCCGGCCGGCATCGGCCTCGTTCATCCGCGTCTCGATCTTGAAGCGGTAGCTCTTTCCCGCGGCGTCCTCCCAGGAATTGGAGCGGAGGTCGCTGAGCGTGACCTTGCCCTCGCCGCTGTCGAGCTCGGAGACCTGGCGGAATTCGGACGTGTAGCCCTCGCAAGAGCTCCCGGCGAAATTGTAGAGGATGCGGCCGCGCGCGCTGTTGACCGAGTTCGAGCGCGATTTCACGAGGCTCAGATCATAGAGCGCCTGATGCGCGAGGAACGGACCGTTGGCTGCGTCAGCCCCTCCGCCGGCGCCGAAAGCGGCCGCCGCGAGCGCCATCACACCGAGCGAAGTCCGGAAAAGGTGCACCATGTCTGTTCCTTGAGGATGCGTCCTTCGGGAAGCGCAGATTCGATACTTTAATGACCGTTCCATTGCGTCGCAACTGCGGCGGTTTCACGTAAAGTTGCGGCCCCGCGTTGAACCCCCTGTCCCGCCTCGGGAAAATGTAGTCCGGCGCAGCTCCCGCCGCCCGCACCGGCTTGCTTGCATGTGGCGGCACGATGGGCGAAACAGGGCAGGCCCGGCCGCGAACAGCCGCGCCGGGGCGGATGAATTCCAAGATATCGAGGTCGAGACATGGCGGGTACGGTCGAGCAGAAACTGGCGGAACAGGGCATCAAGCTGCACGAGGCCCCCACCCCCGTGGCCAATTACGTGCCGTTCGTGCGCACCGGCAATCTGCTGTTCGTCTCCGGCCAGGTCTGTTTCGCTCCCGACGGCAAGCTGATCGCCAAGGGCAAGCTGGGCGCCGGTGTCTCGCTCGAAGACGGCGCAGCGGCCGCGCGCGGCTGTGCCGTCAACCTGCTCGCCCAGGTCAAGGCGGCGCTCGGCGACCTCGACAAGGTCGTGCGCGTGGTGCGTCTCGGCGGCTTCATCAACTCGRCACCCGACTTCCTGGACGGGCCGAAGGTCCTCAACGGCGCCTCCGACCTGATGGTCGCGGCCTTCGGTGACAAGGGCCGCCACGCCCGCACCACCGTCGGCGTCGCCTCGCTGCCGGCGGACGCGGCGGTCGAGGTCGAAGGCGTGTTCGAGGTCGCCTGACGCGGATGCGCGCTCCTGATTGGCTGACAGCCCGGCCGGTCGCCCATCGCGGCCTGCACGACATCTCGCGTGGCATCGTCGAGAACATGCCGGGCGCGGTGCAGGCGGCGATCGCGGGCAATTTTGCGATCGAGGTCGACATCCAGCTCTCCGCTGACGGCGAGGCCATGGTGCATCACGACCACGCGCTCGGCCGCCTCACCGAGACCACCGGCGACGTGGTCGACAAGACCGCGGCGGAGCTGAAGGCCATCAGGTTCAAGGACACGGCCGAGCGGATGATGTCGCTGTCCGACCTCTGCGCCATGGTCGCCGGCCGCGTGCCGCTGGTGATCGAGGTGAAGAGCCATTTTGACGGCGACCGCAAGCTGGTGAGGCGGATGGCCGAGGTGCTGGCGTCCTACCAGGGCCCCGCCGTCGGCATGTCCTTCGATCCCGACCAGGTGCTGGCGCTGCGCGAACTGCTGCCCTCCCGCCCGCGCGGCATCGTCGCGCAGCGCACCTATGAGGACGAGTATTGGGCGAAGCTGACCGAGGCACAGCGCGACAGCATGCTGTACCTGCGCCACGGGTTGCAGACCCAGCCGCACTTCGTCGCCTTCAAGGTCGACCATTTGCCGGCCCCCGCCCCCTGGATCGCCCGAAATGTGTTCGGCTGCGCCCTGCTCGGCTGGACCGTGCGCACCCCCGAGCAGCGGACGCGCGTCGGGCAGTACGCGGATCAGATGATCTTTGAGGGATTCGTGCCGTAGCCCCTGGCGTCGTCCTGGCG
>NZ_JBFULT010000183.1:0-12643 GCF_054049755.1 Bradyrhizobium sp. P5_C11_2 | reverse complement strand
GCATCGGAGCGTGTTTGGCGTCGGCAGCGATGCCGGCTTCGACGAGAGCCGCTTCGTGATCACCGATGCCTATACCGGGGGCTCCGATGCGCTGAAGAAGACGTTTGCCGAAGCGCCGCAGCATCGCGACGCGCAGTATGGCGAGTTCTGCGCCCGCGAGCTGAACTACGACCGCGGCGATGATTTCATCCAGATCGGCCGGGTCGATCTTGCGGCTGCGCGCAGCTATCTGTTCGAGCAGGTGCCGCACCGCTCGCTGCCCGGCCTGTTCGTCGCATCCGTGATCCTCGGATTGCAACGGCTGGTGCTGCCGGTTGTGTATTGGCTCGACGACAGCAGGAGCTTCGGCACGTTGCGGCCCCGGCGGGAGAGCAGCCGATGAATTCGGCGGTCATTGCCAATGCGATCGTCAATCTCTGCGGCGCGATCGGGCTCGGCGTCGCCATGCTCGCGCTCTATCGCCGCGATGCGCGCAGCCCGCTGACCGGACGCCTGATGATCGCACTCGGCATCGTCGCGCTGCTCTTCCTGATGCGCAGCACGGCGTGGCTGACCGGAAGCAGCCTGCTCGACGACCTCTCGGTGATTGCTGCCGCCGCCATTCCCTTCGGTGCGCTGATCGTGACCGAGGGGATGCTGAGGCGGCACGCGCCCCGCGCCATCAAGCTGGCGGTGATCACCGGCGCCGTCGTGCTCGGCATCGGCGGTGCGCTCGGGCTCGGGCATTTCGACATGCCCTATGCCGTCGCGCTGGCGCTGTTCCTGCTCAGTGGGTTCGCGGCTTGCGCGTTCATGCTCGCAACGCGCGACCGCCAGTCGCTGATGGCCTCCGAGAACCGCAGCATCGATCGCATGACGGTCGGCGCGATCATCGTGCTGCCCTTCATCGTCACCGATTTCGGGGCGCTGATGCCGGATATGCCGGTCAGGCTTGGCGCGCTCGGCGCGCTGCTCGTCGTCACCGCTGTCCTGATCGCCGGCAGCAGCGGCGAAGCACGCTGGCACGGCGTCCTGCTCACGGTGTTGCGGCTGGCGAGTTCGGCCCTGCTCGGTCTCGCCGCTTCCTTCGTCGCCGCCGATGTCGATGCAGCCCAGATTGCGCGCTTCTGTGCCATTGCCGTCTCGGGCGTGCTGACCATCGGCCTGATGACCGACACGTTGCGGGCCACTCTGGAATCCCGCGCACCGGGCGTGCTGAGCTCGGTCGCGATCTCGCCGGCGACCGGGCGCGACCAGCTCATCGCGGAATTGTTGCGTCATCCGCTGTTCGAGAGCGCGCAGCGCTACCGCGAGGATGACCTTGCGGCCTACGATCCTCTCCTGTTGCGCAACCGCCTCGCGACGCACCGCGTGCTGCGGCGGTCGGATGCGCCGTGGGGACACCTACCGGGCGATCCGGCCGTGGAGCGGCTGATGTCGCTGATGGCGGCCGGCAACGCGACGCATCTCGTCGTGCTCTCGCAGGACCCGGTCGACATTCTCGTGCTTGCCGTCCCCGTGATCTCTGCCGATCCCGCCACCGAGACCGCGATTGCGCTGGTGCAGCGGATCCTGATCATGGCGGACGCCGGCGCGCCGAGCCGCGCGCCCGCCTGACATCATATTGCGTCTGCGAAATGCAACCGAGCCATGACGGAACGCGCGGGCGTGCGCTCTTGCGCGCCGGTCCCACCCGGAGCACTCTGAACAAGCGGCGCAAAGAACGCCGCCAATAAAGACGGCCCGAGGAAGCATCCATGGCGGTGACGCGGATCGACTGCGACATCCACCCGGCGGTTGGCGGCACGCGCACGACGCTGTTGCCCTATCTCAGCGATCACTGGAAAGAGCAGGTGGTGAGCCGCGCCATCGACGGGCTCGATCTCACCTCCTATCCGCCCAGCATGCCGCTTTCGGGTCGCGCCGACTGGCGGCCGGCCAATGGCGCCAAGCCGGGCTCCGATCTCGCCATGGTGCAGAAGGGCGCGTTCKAGCAGTTGGGCGCAAGTCACGCCATCCTCAACGTGCTCTACGGTGCGCAGGCCGTCTTCGACGCCTACATGGCGGCGGACTTCTGCAAGGCCATCAACGACTGGATCGCTGCCGAATGGCTGGCGCGCGATTCCCGGCTGCGGGCCTCGATCGTGGTGCCGATGCAGGCGCCGGATCTGGCGATCGAGGAGATCGAGCGCCGCGCCGGCGACAACCGCTTCGTCTCCATCCTGGTGCTGGCGCAGGGCGAGACGCTGCTGGGACGGCGGCACTTCTGGCCGGTCTATCAGCTCGCGGAGAAATACCAGCTGCCGCTCGCGATCCACGCCGGCACGCAATATCGCCAGGCGCCGAGCTCGGCCGGCTGGCCGTCGCACCGCTACGAATATTACTTCGTCGAGGCGCAGGCGTTTCAGGCGCAGATCCTGAGCCTGATCTATGAGGGCGTGTTCGGCAAATATCCAAACCTCAAGGTCGTGCTGATGGAGTCCGGCGTGAGCTGGCTGCCGGCCTTCATGTGGCGCGCCAACAAGACCTGGCGCGGCGTGCGCGTCGAGGTGCCCTGGGTCGAGCGCGAGCCGGCCGCGATCATCCGCGACAATTTCCGCGTCACCATGCAGCCGTTCGACGCGCCGGGCGATGCGAAGAGCGTCGAGGAGATCATCGACCAGATCGGCTCCGACAAGATGTTCCTGTTCGCGTCCGATTATCCGCACTGGCAGTTCGACGGCGACGATCCGATCCCGCCGAACCTGCCGAAGAGCCTGATATCGAAAATGTGCGTCGACAATCCGCTGGAGACGTTTCCGCGGCTGTCGCTTGCCAACTGATTCCGGAGGTTTCGCATGAGTGACGTCATCGACCGCCCGCTGCGCGACGACGAGAAGCCTGCCGAGACGCGGCTGCGTATCGTCGATTGTGATGTCCATCCGAGCCTGCGCTCGACCGACGATCTCAACGAGTTCCTGCCAAAGCGCTGGCAGCAGCATCTGAAGGAATATGGCAGCCATCTGCGCACGCCCTATCTCTTCACCACGCCCTATCCGCGCTCCTCGCCGCTGATCGCGCGCCGCGATGCCTGGCCGCCGACCGGCGGCCCGCCCGGCTCGGACCTCGATTTCATGCGCAAGCAGCATCTCGATCCGCTCGACGTCGAGTTCGGGATTCTGCAGGTGCTGGATCTCTTCATCTTCTCGCAGCAGAACCTCGAGTTCGGTGCCGCGATCCAGCGTGCCATCAACGACTGGCAGCTGGCGTTCTGGTCGCACCGCGATCCGCGCTTGAAGGCCTCGATCCTGGTCGGGCAGGACGGCAACGAGCTTGCCATCGCCGAGATCGAGCGCTGCGCCAAAATCGGCGAGTACATCCAGATCAACGTCTCGCCGCGCGCCAATGAGCCGCTCGGCCGCCGCCGTTACTGGCCGATCTATGAGCGCGCGCAGGCACTGGACTTGCCGCTCGGCATCCATGTCGGCGGCTATGGCGGCCATGCGCCGACCGGCGGCGGCTGGCCGTCCTATTATGTCGAGGAGCACCAGTCCAACGCACATACCATCGCGGCGCAGCTTGCGAGCCTGGTCATCGAGGGCGTGCCGGAGCGCTTTCCGAAGCTGAAGTTCGTCTTCATCGAGGGTGGCTTCGGCTGGATCCCGTCTGCGGTGTGGCGGATGGACCAGCATTTCGAGCGCTTCCGCAGCGAGGTGCCGAATCTCAAGCGAAAACCGTCGGAATATGTCCGCGAAAGCTTCTGGTTCACGACGCAGCCGATCGACGAGCCCGACGAGGCGCGGCACCTGCGCTCGCTGATCGAATGGGTCGGCATCGACCGCCTGCTGTTCTCGTCGGACTATCCGCACTGGGATTTCGACGATCCGCGCTTTGCCTTCAAGACGCCGCTGACGGAAGCCGAGCGGAAGAAGATCTTCAGCACCAACGCCCGCGCGGTCTACAAGCTCTGATCCGGGGGTTCTGAAGCGATATGGCCCGTCACATCGTCGCCTCCATCTCGGAGATCCCGCCCGGCGGCAACAAGGTCGTCGATATCGCCGGGCGCGACATCGTCGTGTTCCATGTCAACGGCGAGTTCTTTGCGCTGCTGAACCGCTGCCCGCACGGGGGCGCCCCGCTCGAAAAGGCCGCCTGCGTGGCGCGGCTGACCTCGCCCGAGCCCGGCATCTATCAGCGATCGCGCGTCGGCGAGATGCTGCGCTGTCCCTGGCACGGCTGGGAGTTCGACATGCGCAACGGTCAGTCCTGGTTCGACCCGAAACGGGTCAAGATCCGGTCCTATCCGGTCGCGGTGGAACGCGGCGACGCGTTGCAGAAGGGCCCGTATGTCGCCGAGACCTTTCCGGTGCATGTCGAGGACAGCTACGTGATTGTCGAGGTGTGAGCGGCCGTTTCGGATTGTGATTTCGGCGCAGGTGCGATAAGCCTCGCCCGCATTCATGCCGGAGATGAGCTTTGTCCAAACAATCCCTGCGAGAGGAGGCCGAGCGCCTGATCCGCGAATCGATGGAAAAGAAGTCCATCGTCGTGAAGCAGGGCGATACCCGCATCGAGGCCGTCTGCGGCAAGTGCGGCGCGCCAAACCGGGTGCAGGCGCCGAAGGGCCAGACCCGCGTCAAGTTCGCCTGCAAGCAGTGTGGGCACAAGCAGGAAACGCTGTAGACTGTTTCCTCACCTCTCCCCCGTAAGGACGGGGAGAGGGAGTGAGAGAGCGGTGCTCGCCTACTCCCCCTTCACGAACTTCGCGAACGCGTCCGCATAGTCCGGATGCCAGCGCGACAGCGGCGGCCGGTTCTCGACGATGTCGCCGGCGGCCCACAGCATGCGCTTTTCGTCGAGCGCGCGCGGCACGTCGTTGTCCGGGCACAGGATGTAGAAATCGCCGGCCTCCAGCCGCGTCAGCATGAAATCGACGGTCTGCGCGGGCGTCCAGGCGCCGGCCGGCTTTTCGGTGCGGCCCTTGGCGGTGAGTTCCGTGAAGACGAAGCCGGGAATGAGCAGATGCGCCGTGATGTGGCAGCCTTCCGTGTTGCGCAGCTCATGCTGGAGCGCTTCCGTAAAAGCCTTCACGCCGGCCTTGGAGACGTTGTAGGCGGGATCGCCGGGCGGGGTGGTGATGCCCTGCTTCGAGCCGGTGTTGATGATGAGGCCGGCCTTGCCGCGCGCGATCATGCTGGGTGCGAAAATCCGCGAGCCGTTGATGATGCCCCACATGTTGACGCCGATGATGCGCTGCCAATTGTCGGGTTCGCCGAACAGCGTGCTGCCGGGCTGGATGCCGGCATTGTTCATGAGGATATCGGTGCCGCCGAAGCGCTCGCGCACCGCGCGCTCCAGTTCCGCGACGCTCTCCGCCCTGCTGACATCGACGGCGAACGTTGTCACATGTGTGGCAACCGCAACAGATGACAGTTTTGTTGCGGCCTCCGCCAGCCTGGCCTGATCGACGTCGGCGATGCACACTTTCATCCCGGCGCGGGCGAAGGACATGGCGGCGGCAAAGCCAATGCCGGACGCGCCACCCGTGATCACAGCGACATTGTCCTTGATGATGGCGGGGTGTGGCATGGATCGTCTCCGGGGAGGGCGTTGCACTCGGTCGAGCTATAACATGGCGCTCGCGCGACCCTGCACAAGTCGGCATGGGAGGTCTTCGTTCCAGGCCGCCTTTACGCCTCTCCGCCACCGCTGTATTCTCTTCGACTTAACGATCCCGCCCAGATCGAACCAATCAATCACCTGACAGGGAGTGCAGCCATGGCTGTGTCGCAGGCTATTCCGATCACGCGCCATCCGTTCGCCAACGGGTCCTACAAGCAGATGCTGATCGACGGGAAGTGGGTCGATGCTGCTTCCGGAAAGCGCTTCGAGACCCACAATCCCGCCACCGGCGAGCTGCTCGCAACCGTTGCCGAAGGCGACAAGGAAGACATCGACCGCGCCGTTGCCGCCGCCCGCCGCGCCTTCGAAGGCCCCTGGAGCAAGGTCAAGCCGTTCGAACGGCAGAACCTGCTTTTGAAGCTCGCCGACCTCGTCGAGAAGAATTTCGACGAATTGTCGCAGCTCGACACGCTCGACATGGGCGCGCCGCTCAGCCGCACCCGCGCCTACCGCCTGCGCGCCATCGGCATGCTGCGCTATTACGCCGGCCAGACCACCGCGATCCACGGCGAGACCGTCGAGAACTCGCTGCCGGGCGAGATCTTCTCCTACACGCTGAAGGAGCCGGTCGGTGTCGTCGGAGCCATCATTCCCTGGAACGGTCCGCTCACCGCGACGATCTGGAAGATCGGCCCCGCGATCGCGACCGGCTGCACCGTGGTGCTGAAGCCGGCCGAAGAAGCGCCGCTGACCTCGCTGCGCATCGCCGAGCTTGCGATGGAGGCGGGCGTGCCGCCCGGCGTCATCAACGTCGTGCCCGGCTATGGCGAGACCGCGGGCGCGGCCCTTGCCTCGCATCACGATGTCGACAAGGTCGCCTTCACCGGCTCGCATGTCACGGGACAGTCGATCATCCGCGCCTCGGCCGGCAACCTCAAGCGCGTCTCCCTGGAGCTCGGCGGCAAGTCGCCGGACATCGTGTTCGCCGATGCCGATCTCGATGCGGCAGTGCCGGGCGCCGCGATGGCGGTGTTTGCCAATTCCGGCCAGATCTGCAGCGCCGGCACGCGGCTGTTCGTCGAGCAGTCGATCTACGAGGAGTTCGTCGGCCGCGTCGCCGAGTTCGGCAAGAAGCTGCAGGTCGGCAACGGCCTCGATCCCAACACCCAGATCGGCCCGCTGGTCTCCGAACAGCAGCTGGAGCGCGTCACCAGCTATCTCGACATCGGCCAGAAGGAAGGCGCCAAGGCGCTCGCCGGCGGCGGCCGCGTCACCGAGGGCGCGCTGTCGAAGGGCTTCTTCGTCTCGCCGACGGTGTTCGCCAATGTCCAGGACAACATGCGCATCGCGCAGGAGGAGATCTTTGGTCCCGTCATCTCCGCGATTGCCTTCAAGGACATGGACGAGCTGGTCAAGCGCGCCAACGCAACCACGTTCGGCCTCGGCTCCGGCCTGTGGACGCGCGACGTCAGCAAGGCGCATGCGGTGGCAAAGTCGCTGCGTGCCGGCTCGGTGTGGGTGAACTGCTACCAGGCGATGGACCCGGCGATGCCCTTCGGCGGCTACAAGATGAGCGGCTATGGCCGCGAATCCGGCAAGCAGCACGTCGAGGAATATCTCAACGTGAAGGCCGTCTGGATCAAGACGGCGTAAGGCCCATTCCCTCCCGCGCGTTCCGCGGGAGGGAATAACTGCTTTTGCGGGGGCGGCACCTTTTTCCGTGACCGCCCCTCGCTATATGATCCGCATCCTTCCATAGCCACTTTGAGGCCAGCATGAAATTCCCGGCGTTGTTCAAACCGTTGCAGGTCGGTCCGTACAAGCTGGCGCATCGCGTCGCGATGGCGCCGCTGACGCGCATGCGCGCCGAGCGCGACAGCTTTTCGCCGCGGCCGCTCAATGCCGAATATTACGGTCAGCGCGCGACGCAAGGCGGTCTGATCGTCGCCGAAGCCTCGCCGGTGCAGTCCACGGGGCGCGGTAACCCCGCAACGCCCGGCATCTATTCGGAGGCTCAGGTCGCAGGCTGGCGCAAGGCGGTCGATGCCGTGCACGCCAAGGGCGGCATCATCTTCCTCCAGCTCTGGCATGTCGGCCGCGTCTCGCATTCCTCCTTCCATGGCGGCGCGCTGCCGGTCGCGCCATCGGCCATACCGATCAAGGCCGAAGGCATGAAGGCGATGACGGCCGACGGCAAGATCGCGGACTACGAGACGCCGCGCGCGCTGGAGACGGACGAGGTCAAGGGCATTGTCGAGGCGTTCCGGCAGGGTGCGAAGAACGCGCTTGCCGCCGGTTTCGACGGCGTCGAGATCCACGGCGCCAACGGCTATCTGCTGGAGCAGTTTTTGCAGTCGCGCAGCAACCAGCGCACCGATCAATATGGCGGCGGAATCGAGAACCGCGCGCGGCTGCTGCTGGAAGTCACGCAGGCTGCCATTGACGTCTGGGGCGCCAATCGTGTCGGCGTGCGGCTGTCGCCCCACGGCATTGCCAATGATTCCGGCGAGCCCGATCCGATGCCGCTCTACACCCATGTGGTGAAGGCGCTCGACAAGCTCGGTCTCGCCTATCTGCATTTCATCGAGCCGCGATCCAGCGGGTCGGGACGTGCCGAGGTCAACTGGCAGAACGTGCCGTCGGCGATGGTGCTGTTCCGTCCGCTCTACAGCGGCGTGCTGATGACCGCCGGTGGGTTTACCGGCGAGACCGCCAACGCGGCGATCGCCGATGGCCAAGCCGATCTCATCGCCTTCGGCCGCATCTTCATCTCCAATCCCGATTTGCCGCGCCGCCTCCAGCACGACTACCCGATCACGCCGTACAACCGCGCGACATTCTATGGCGGTGAGGAGAAGGGCTATACCGATTATCCGGTGTATGACGAACTGACGCCGGCGTAAGCGTTCTTCGTAGCCCGGATGGAGCGAAGCGWAATCCGGGTTTCGTGCCGCGAAGCGAGATCCCGGATTACGCTTCGCTCCATCCGGGCTACGGGGCTCCATCCGGGCTACGGCTTCTTCCGTCATTCCAGGGCGACGCGACGGGACCGCGCGAAACGCGGCCCGGGAGCGTCGCGCCCCGGAATGACAATCGTGTATTGTCGTCTTCGCAATGACGACGGAGAGAAACCCACCATGGCCAAAGCCGCAGTCGCCGCAGGAACTGCCAGCGGGCAATGCCTCTGCGGCAAGGTTACCTTCGAGATCGACGTCCCTGCGCGCTGGGCCTGGCACGATCATTCCGCCGCCAGCCGCCGCGCTCACGGCGCGGCTTATGCGACCTATGTCGGAAGCTGGAAGAAGCGCTTTCGCATCATTTCGGGAAAAACTGCGCTCGCCCGCTACGAGGACAAGGCGACCAAAACCGCGCGCAGCTTCTGCGCACATTGCGGTACGCCGATCGCCTACGAGCGCCCGCGAGGCCCGCACATGGTCAACATCCCGCGCGCCCTGTTCAAGGAGCGCACCGGCCGCCAGCCGCTCTATCACATCGCCATCGAAGAGCTCCAGGAGTGGGCCTATACCGGCGAGCCGCTGGTGCCGCTGAAGGGCTTTCCCGGCGTGGTCTGGCAGCGCTCCAAAAAGAAGAAGCGCGCTAGCGGTGAAGACCCTTTCGAGCTCGGCCGCGAGGAACTGCCTTAGCCTTAGCGGCGACCTTGGTCTTCGCCGCAACGGCCTTCCGCGGCGCCGCTTTGCCTCCCGCGGTATTCGCCGCCACGAAGTCGAGCCCACGCTTGACCCATTTTTTCAGCTCAGTATCGCTCTGATAGCCGTCCGGCGCGACCCGCACAAAGCCGGTCATGATGCGCCCGCGCATTTCCATCGGGCTCGTGTGCGGCTCTTGCAGCATGCGTGCATGCGCGTCTGGGCCGACGCGGATCAGCATGCCGCCGCGCCCGCTCACGGTGCAGCACATGGTGTTGTTCACCATGAAGCAGAGGCCGCCCATCATCTTCTTTTCCGCGACGTATCGCTGACCCGCCAGTAATTTGCGCACCCGCGCCGCGGTGTTCTCGTCATAGGCCATCGCGTCTCCCCGTGCAGGCTTACGCCCGAGCATGTTCCCAGCTTGAGCACGCCGGCGCAAGTCTGCCATGACGGCGCTTCCTTGCGTGCCTCGGCCAAGTTCGGCCATCATGCCTCACCTTGCGGCAACACCCGCGGGGCCTGGAGGAAACATGAAGAACAAGATCACCGGCCGCTCCGCCTTTCTCGCGCTGCTCAAGGACGAGGGCATCACCCATTTGTTCGGCAATCCCGGCACTACCGAGCTGCCGATCATGCATGCGCTGAAGGACCATCCCGACCTCACCTATGTGATGGCGATGCAGGAGAGCCTGGTGGTCGCGATCGCGGATGGCTACAGCCGTGCGTCGGGCAAGCTCGTCGCCTGCAACGTCCATGTCGCGCCCGGTCTCGGCAATGCGATGGGCTCGCTTTACAATGCTCAGTTCACGGGCACGCCGATGATCCTGACCGCGGGCCAGCAGGAGCAGGGCCACGGCCTGATGGAGCCGGTGCTCTACGGCCCGCTGGTGCGCATGGCCGAGCCACTGGTGAAATGGGCGGTCGAGGTGACGCGGCTGGAGGATCTGCCGCGCATCGTGCGTCGCGCCGCCAAGGTCGCGATGACGCCGCCGACCGGGCCGGTGTTCATCTCGCTGCCCGGCGACATTCTCAACAGCGAAGCCGGCATTGATCTCGGCCGCTCCACCCGCATCGACGCGCGCACCAGGCCGTCGGACGAGGCGCTGAAGGCCCTTGCCGCGCGGCTGCTGAAGGCCGAACGTCCCGTCATCGTCACCATGGACGAGGTGGTCAAGAGCGACGCGCTGAAGGAAGCGGCCGAGCTCGCCGAGCTGCTCGGCGCGGCCGCCTATCAGTCCTCGACGCCCTATGGCTCGCACTTCCTCTCGGAGAGCCCGAGCTTCGTCGGCACGCTGGCGCGTGTGCAGAAGGTCGCGCGCGACACGCTGGCGCCCTATGACCTCCTGATCGCGCTCGGCGGCGATCCGCTGCGGATGTCGGTCTATAGCGACGTTGACGCGCTGCCGGACGGTCTCGGCATCGTGCAGGTCGGTCTGGTCGATTGGGAGATCGCCAAGAATTACGGCGCCGAGATCGCGCTGAAGGCGGATTTGAAGGAAACCCTGCGTGCGCTGATCCCGGTGCTGAAGGAGATGGGCGGCGCGGCCCTGGCGAGCCGCGCGAAGCAGCGTCTCGCCGAGCTCGCGCCGAAGAACTGGACCGCGCGGCGCGCTGCGCTGGTCGAGCAGATCGGCAAGAGCGCCGGCCGCACGCCGATCGATCCCGACTGGATGGTGTTGCAGATGGTCGAGGCGATGCCCGACAATGCCATCCTGGTCGACGAAGGCCTCACCTCAGCCCGCCAGATCACGAACCTGCGCCCGCACCGCGACCGCTTCGGCTATCACGGCCTCGCCTCCGGCGGCATCGGCTGGGGCCTTCCAGCATCGGTCGGCGTCAGCATCGCCAATCCGGATCGTCCGGTGGTGTGCTTCTCCGGCGACGGCAGCGCGATGTATTCGATCCAGTCGCTCTGGACCGCCGCGCATCACAAGCTGCCGCTCAACGTCGTCATCGCCAACAATGGCGGCTACCGCATCATCAAGCAGCGCCTGCTCGCGTTTCACGGCGACGACAATTACGTCGGCATGGATTTCGTCGATCCGCCGGTCGATTTCGCCGGGATCGCGAAGGCGCTGGGCTGCGAGGCGATCAAGGTGAGCGATCCCCGCGAGCTGAAAGCGACGCTGTCGTCGGCGTTCAACCGGCCGGGGACGAAGCTGATCGAGGTGATGGTGGACGGGAAGGTGTGAGGTCACACTGCTTCCCAACGTCGCCCCGGCGAAGGCCGGTCCCGGCCTTCGCCGGGACGACACTGAGGGTTTAGCGCGCAGTCCCGATGACGATGTTGGGGCACAATGTCCCCACATCGTCGTCCTGGCGAAGGCCAGGACCCATACCGCGTGATCTATCGAGTGCGGGTGGTGCTAATCCCGAACGACCAGTCTTCGCCAAACTCCCTGTTGGGGTAATGGGTCCTGGCTTTCGCCAGGACGACATTGGGGGTGGCGCCTACCCCGTCTTCCCCACCCGATACCCCGCCGCCGGATGCGGCGCGCCTAACCGCGCGCGGCCTGCACCGAACAGCTTCTCCCGCAGCGTGCCTTGCGCGTACTCCGGCTTGTACCGTCCGCGCCGCGTCAGCTCCGGCACCAGCATGTCGGCGATGTCCTCGAAATCGCCGGGCGAGATCGCAAAGGCGACGTTGAGGCCGTCGACATCGGTTGCCTCGAACCATGCCTCGATCTTGTCCGCGACCATCTCCGGCGTGCCGACCACGACCGGGCCGGCGCCGCCGACGCCGACATGCTCGATGACGTCGCGCACGGTCCAGACGCGGTCGGGGTCGGCGCGGGTGACATTGTCCATCGCGCTGCGGCCGGCGTCGTTCTGGACGTGGCGCACCTGCTGGTCGAGGTCGTAGCCGGAGAAATCGACGCCGGTCCATCCCGACATCAGCGCCAGCGCGCCTTCCGGGCTGATGTGGCGGCGGTAGTCGGCATACTTTTCCCTGGCTTCGGCTTCCGTCCGCCCGAGGATGATCGTCATCATCGAGAACATCAGGATTTCCGCCGGGTTGCGGCCGACCGCGGCAGCTTCCTGGCGGATCGCGGACACGCGCGGGCCGATCACCTTGGCCGAGGGTCCCGACATGAACACGCATTCGGCATGCTTTGCCGCGAACTGCCGCCCGCGCGGCGAGGTGCCGGCCTGGTACAGCACCGGCGTGCGCTGCGGCGACGGCTCGCTGAGGTGAATGGTGTTGTTGATGCGGTAGTTCGCGCCCTCGTGGTTGACGCGATGAACCTTGGTGGGATCGGTAAAGATGCCGCGTTTGCGATCGCGCAGCACCGCGTCGTCCTCCCAGCTCCCTTCCCAGAGCTTGTAGACCACCTCCATATATTCGTCCGCGATGTCGTAGCGGTCGTCGTGTCCGGTCTGCTTCTCCTTGCCGGCGCCGCGCGCGGCGCTGT
>NZ_JBFULT010000182.1:0-12729 GCF_054049755.1 Bradyrhizobium sp. P5_C11_2 | reverse complement strand
GCCATGATCGGCTTCACGCCGGGCTGGTCCTATCTCAGCGGCCTGGACAAATCCCTGCACATGTCGCGGCGGCAGAATCCGCGGCTGCTGACGCCGGCCGGCACGATCTCGATCGGGGGCATCCAGGCCGGAATCCAGTGCCTGGCTGCGCCGAGCGGCTGGCACCTGCTCGGCCGCACGCCGGTGCGGACCTATCAGCTCCACCGGAATCCGACCTTCCTCACCGAACCCGGTGATCGCGTGACGTTTTTTGCCATCGACCACAAGGCCTTCGAAGAGCAGGATCGCGCCGCCGAGGCCGGCGCGATCATCGCCGAGCAGGTGGTCGCATGAGCCGGCTCGTCGTCGCCAGCATCGGGCCTGCAAGCTCCGTCCAGGACGGCGGGCGGCACGGTGCGCAGCGCTACGGCTTGACGGTCAGCGGGGCGATGGACCGGCTGTCGCTCGCGGCGGCGAACACGCTCGTCGGCAACGAGCCGTTCGCAGCCAGCGTCGAGATCGGTCCGTTCGGCGCCACCTTCACCGCCCGCGACGGTGCCGTGCGCGTGGCGATTGCCGGCGCGCCGCGCAATGCCGACGTCGCGGGGCGACCGGTCGCCATGGACACATCGGTGACGCTGAAGGACGGCGAGACGCTGACGCTGGGCTTCGCCCGCGGCGGCGCCTTCACCTATCTCGCGATCGAAGGCGGGATCAAGGGCGAACCGGTGTTCGGCAGCCTCGCGGTCAATGCGCGCGCCGGTCTCGGCAGTCCCTACCCGCGCCCGCTCCAGGCCGGCGACGAGTTCACTGTCGATGCCGCGAGCGGCGCGCCGGAACTGCGGATCGAATTGCCGAAGCCCCCGAGCGGTCCGATCCGGGTCGTGCTGGGTCCGCAGGACGATGAGTTCGACGACGCCAACAAGGCGCTGTTCCTCGACAGCGAGTGGAAGATCTCGGCGACCTCCGACCGCATGGGCTACCGGCTCGAAGGCCCCGCAATCAAGCATCTGCACGGCCACAACATCGTCTCCGACGGCACCGTCAACGGCAGCATCCAGGTGCCCGGCAACGGCGCGCCGATCGCCTTGATGATGGACCGCGGCACCTCCGGCGGCTATCCGAAGATCGCGACCGTGATCACGGCCGATGTCGGCCGCCTCGCGCAGACCTCGGCGGGAACCGCGTTCCGCTTCAAGGCCGTCAGCATGGCGGAGGCGCAGGACGAGGCGCGCAAGTTTGCACAGCTGATCCGGAACCTGCCCGATCGCTTACGCTCCTCCGACACCGTCGCGCTCAACATCGAGGCGCTCAGCGATGCTAACGTTGCGGGCTATGCGGTGAGCGCCGTCGATGCCGGGACATGGCAGGTCGTGGCGGAGCCATAAGCGGCAAGAAACTAGAGGCGGAGAGCACCCATGAAGACCATCGATCTCAATTGCGACCTCGGCGAAGGTTTCGGCGCGTGGGAGATGGGCAACGACGYCGCGATGATCGAGCTGGCAAGCTCGGTCAACGTCGCCTGCGGCTTCCATGCCGGCGACCCCGACATCATGCGCCGGACGGTCGAGCTGGCGAAAGCGCGCGGCGTCTCGGTCGGCGCGCACCCTGGATATCGCGACCTGCACGGCTTCGGCCGGCACCCGATCGCGGGCCTGAAAGCCTCCGAGATCGAGAACCTCGTCGCCTACCAGATCGGCGCGTTGCAGGCGATCGCGACCGCGGCCGGCCACAAGGTCACGCATGTGAAGGCGCATGGCGCGCTGTCCAATGTCGCCTGCGAAGACGACATGACGGCCAAGGCGATCGCCGCCGGCATCAAGGCGGTCGATCCCAGCCTGATCTTCGTCGTGCTCGCCAATTCGAAGCTGGTGAAGGCCGGCGAAGAAGCCAATCTGCCGATGGTGCACGAGGTGTTCGCCGACCGCGCCTATGAGGACGACGGCAACCTCGTCTCGCGCAAGAAGCCCGGCGCGGTGCTGCACGATGCCAAGGCGATTGCCGATCGCGTGGTGCGCATGGTGCAGGACGGCGCGGTGGTGTCGGTGACCGGCAAGGTGATCAAGATGCGCACGGATACGGTGTGCATCCACGGCGACACGCACGGCGCGGTCGAGATCGCGCGGACCTTGCGTCAGGCCTTGAAGGATGCGGGGATCGACGTGGCGCCGTTCAGGCGCGGGACGTGAGGCAGACTCAGTGCCGTAGGGTGGGTTAGCGTAACCCACCATGCTTCAGCGAATGCGGGACGAAGTTGGTGGGTTACGCCTTCGGCTAACCCACCCTACGAAGCCGTCAGAACGGGTGCACCGAGAGCGTGCCGAACACGATGGCGGCGATGACGGCAAAGGCGCTGTAGAGCCCGATGTGGTGAACACTCGCCCCGGTCCGACGCGAGAGCGAGCGCGCGTAGAAGTGCAGCCTGGCTTCCGCCGATAGTTCGCGCATGGTCGATCTCCAACGCCCCATTTGCGGGATTATGAAGGATCAACCGTAGCGGGTGGCAAGACTGCGGCGGAAATAGCGATAAGGGTTCTCTGAAGGCGCCCGATCGCAGGTGCAAATTCTCCTCACCCGCGGGTTCCGAGAATCTTATTCGTTAAAGTCCGAGCCAGCTGGAACCGACTCGGATGACAATGCGATGACGGTTGAACCAGGCATCAGAACGCCGCCCGACAAAAAAGTCGCAAACAACCCCATGCACAGTAGCCGACGCGATGCCCCGCGCATGCGCCGCGAGGCCGATTTGCCCTGATCTTGGCGCGCCTTAGTACACGTCAGCCTGGAACCGGCCGGTCTTCTTGAGTTCGGCGACAAAACTGACGGCTTCGTCGGTCGAACGCGCGCCGAACTGGGCGACGATGTCGACCAGCGCACGCTCGACGTCCTTGGCCATGCGCTTGGCATCGCCGCAGATGTAGAGATGCGCGCCTTCGGCGAGCCAGGTCCACACCTCGCGGCCGACCTCGCGCATGCGATCCTGCACGTAGAATTTCTTCTCGCCGTCACGCGACCACGCCAGCGACAGCCGGGTCAGGAGGCCCGAGGTCTTCATCGCGTTGAGCTCGTCCTGGTAGAAGAAATCGCAATCGCTGCGCTGGTGCCCGAAGAACAGCCAGTTCTTGCCGGGCGCGCCGGTCGCCTTGCGGTCGAACAGGAAGGCGCGGAACGGCGCGATGCCGGTGCCCGGACCGATCATGATGATCGGCGTCTTCGGATCCGCCGGCAGGCCGAAGCCGTGAGCCTTCTGCACGTAGACCTTGAGCTTCTCGCCATCATTGATGCGCTCGCCTAGGAAGGTCGAGGCGACGCCGATCCGCTGGCGCTTGCCGATGACGTAACGCACGGAATCGACCGTCAGCGACAGCTTTCCGGGCGTCGCATTGTGCGAGGACGAGATCGAGTAAAGCCGCGGCTGGAGCGGCTCGAGCGCCTCGACGAAGGCCTCGGGATGCGGCCGCGTGCCGGAAAACTTCTGGAGCGCCGCCATGACGTCCAGCGTCGCGGCATCGCCATCGGGATCCTCGCCCTGTGCCAGCGCCCGCGCCTTCTCGCGCTGCGCACCGCCGGTGATGAAGGAGATCAGCTCGAACAGCGTGTCGGGCGCCGGCGACAGCGAGACGTCGTCGATCAGCACCTCGCGCAGCGTCTTGCCGTTGACCTTGGTGGTGTGCGAGGCGCCGAGCAGCGCGATGATCTGGTCGACCAGGCCGACGTCGTTGCGCGCGAACACGCCGAAGCTGTCGCCGACGACGTAATCGAGCTTGGCTTCCGAGAGATCGAACTCGATGTGATAGGTTTCCTTCTCCGAGGCGCCCTTGTTGAGCAGGCGACGCGACAGGAATGTCGCTGCCACCGGATTGTCGCGCGAACGGCCGGGTTCGGCGATCGTCACCGTCACCGCTGGCGCCGTCACCGCATCCTGCTTGTCAGGAGCCTTGGCCGCCGGCGCCTTGTCGAGCTCTTCGTGCAGGGCCTTCAGCATCCGCGCGGTTTCCTTGCCGCCGGGGACGCAAAGATTGAGCCGCGCTTCGCTGCGGGTCGCGATCGCTTCCGAATAGTCGTGGCAATTGTAGCCGCACTGGCCGCAATCCTGCTGCGCCATCGCCGCCATCATCTTGCGACGCACGGGACGGCCTTCGGCGAGCTTCATCCGCTCGGCGATCGGCATGGTCTGGTCGTGCCACGGTGCTTCGCCGTCGTCGCCGTCACCGGCTGCGCCTTGCATGACGGCGGCGCCCTGCTCCGCCGACAGCGGCGCCGCTGCATCGGGCGACAGCAGCCCGGCAAAGAAGCCGTTCAGCCAGGAACGCTGCGCATCGGAGAACGGCGCGCTCGCGGGAATGATGTCGAGCTTGGGCGGGGGGCTGATCTGGTTCATGCGGACACCTCTGCATCGGCAAGCTTGCGCAGCGTCTCGCCGTCGTGGCGGCGCGCAAAGGAGAGGAAGGTTTCGTCCGGAGACGAGCGATGGGCGATGTAGGCCTTGAGCAGGCCCTCGACCGTCTTCGGCGCGTCCTCGGCCTTGAGGTCGTGATAGACTTCCTGCCCGACATCGGCGTCGGGACCGAACCCGCCGCCGGTGAAGAGGTGGTAGCCCTCGGCCGTGTCGTCCTCGCTGACCGGCACACGCGCACCGATCAGTCCGATGTCGCTGATGTAGTGCTGCGCGCAGGAATGGTGACAGCCGGTGACGTGGATGTTGACCGGCTTGTCCATCGCGACGCGCGGCTCGCACCAGTCGCCGATCTCGGCCGCGTGGCGCTTGGTGTTCGAGGCGGCGAAGCGGCAGCCGGCATTGCCGGTGCAGGCAATCAGGCCGGCGCGGATATGCGAGGCCTCGACCGCGAGCCCGATCTGCTTGATCGCGGCAATCGCGAGCTCGACATTCTCGTCGCGCACGCCCGGGATCAGCAGGTTCTGCCAGACGGTCAGGCGGATCTCGCCGTCGCCGAGGTCGCGCGCGACCTTGGCCAGGCCCCGCATCTGGTCGCAGGTGATCTTGCCGAGCGGCAGTGACACGCCGATCCAGTTCAGGCCGTCCTGCTTCTGCTTGTGCACACCGACATGCGCCATGCGGTCCGACGCAGGCCGCGGCGCAAATGCCTCTTCCGGCACGCGCGTGAACGGCGTCTTCAGCCGCTCCTCGACGAGCTTCAGGAAGCCGTCATGGCCCATGGCGTCCAGCACGTATTTCAGCCGCGCCTTGTTGCGGTTGGTGCGGTCGCCATGCTCGATGAACACGCGCACGATGGCGTCGGCAACAGCCGTCGCCTGCTCCGGCTTGACGATGATGCCGGAGTACTTGGCGAAGTCCTTGTGTCCGGTGATGCCGCCAAGGCCAAGGCGAAACCAGACCCCGGGCTCGACGCCGAAACCGTCCTTCACCTCGTACGCCGTGAATGCGATGTCGTTGGTCTCCTCGAGCACGGCGATCCTGCCGGCGCCGTCGAAGGCGACGTTGAACTTGCGCGGCAATCCGTACAGCGAGCGATCATTCAGGATGTGATAGTGCCACTCGCGCGCAAAGGGCCGCGTGTCGATCAGCTCCTGCGGATCGATGCCGGCCGTCGGCGTTCCCGTCACGTTGCGGATGTTGTCGGCGCCGGAGCCGCGCGAGCACAGGCCGAGGTCCTGGATGCCCTCGATCAGCTTCACGGCGTTCTTCGGCGGGATCTCGCGAAGCTGGAGATTGGCGCGGGTGGTGACGTGGCTGAACGGGCCGCACAAATCCTCGGCGAGATCGGCGAGGCCCGACAGCTGCCAGTGCTTCATGATGCCGTTGGGGATGCGCAGGCGGCACATGTAGGAGTCCTGCGCCGGCGCGACATAGAAGATCCCGAAATAGCGCCAG
Source organism: Bradyrhizobium sp. P5_C11_2 (assembly GCF_054049755.1). Taxonomy (NCBI): domain Bacteria; kingdom Pseudomonadati; phylum Pseudomonadota; class Alphaproteobacteria; order Hyphomicrobiales; family Nitrobacteraceae; genus Bradyrhizobium; species Bradyrhizobium sp. P5_C11_2. The sequence goes on along the minus strand of NZ_JBFULT010000182.1, from coordinate 6,896 downwards.
CGGAAGTTGTCCGCAGGGCTGGGCGGCGCGTTGTCGAGCGCCTGCTGGCGCAGGCGCGGATAGGCATCGAAGGGATGCTCGTCGCGCTTGAACTTCTCCTGGTCAGCGAGCTTCTTGCCCGACGCGATGACCTTGTCCTGCGCCTTGATGTGGACGGCATCGGGACCGGTCGGCTCGGCATTGGCCTTGGCGGCGCCGCCGAAGCCGCGGCCGACCCGGCTGATCTGCAGGCCGGTCGTGAAGCCTTCGAGATAGCGCTTCTGGTCGTCGGTAAAGTCGACTGAGACTGTTTCGAGTTTCATGGTCGGTAACGAAGCTCCTGCGGCCACCTGGGTGGTATCGACGGAAAAGTGCACGACCCGCGAGGAGCTCGGCTGGCTCGAGAGCCGGCTCTGCACCCAACGGTCCGATCAGCTTCGTTGCTGCGGGACTCGGCTCAGCAGGCATCTGTGACAGGCTGGCCGCACTGCAACATACAAGTTGCGTGCCAGCTTGGCCGAAATGAAAATGGCTATGATTTCAGTCCATTACGGACGGCCCCGGAAAACCCAGGTCCTGGAACTCTTCCGAAATTCGAGCAGTCGGCTCAAAATTTAGCCGATGATCCCGCGCGCCCAAAAACGATGCAGGCCCGAATCAGGCCCGCCAGCGACCGACCTCGAAGGCCTCAAGATGCCCGCGAATGTTGTCGGGATCGAAGGCCGGCCCGGCGAATGCGCCGAACGCCGCGGGGGCTTCGGCGGGCGGCTGGCGGCCGAGGGCTGCGTCGTAGAGATCGGGCCGGAACACGGCCATGGCCGTCTTGACGCCGTCGGGTGTGAGCGCGGTCTGCCCCCAGCGCACCATCTGCGCATAGAGCCAGGCGGCCTGGACCGGATCGGGCCGCCCTGCCCCTTCGCGTCCGACCAGCAGGTAGCGGCCGCTTTCGCGGAAGGTGCCGTCGGGCGAGATCTTCAGGCGTCCGACCAGGGTGCGCTGGATCACCTCGGCATCGACGCCAATCCGTTCGGCCTGCGCCAGGATCTGCGCCGCTTCCGCCAGGTTCGCGGGATGCTCGATGAACTCGGCCGCCTTCACCGCCGCGCGCACCAGGGCTGCAACCACATCCGGATTCTTGTCGGCCCAGGTCTGGCGGACGGCCAAAACCTTCTCCGCCGCGCGCACCAGGATGTCGGAGACGAAATGCAGGATGTGGCCGATGCCGAGGTCGACCGCGACGGAATTCCAGGGCGCGCCGACGCAGAACGCATCGACATGGCCGTTGGCGAGACTGTCGACCATGTAGGGCGGCGGCAGCACCACGAGGCGCACATCCTCGTCCGGGTCGACGCCGGCCGCCGCCATCCAGAACCGCAGCTGGTAATTGTGGGTCGAGAACGGGAAGGTCATGCCGAAGGTCAGCGGCTCGGCGCCCGTCTTGCGGCGCTTGGCGACCACCTTCGCCAGAGCCTTCGCCGTGGCCATCGGATCGAAGCGGTCGCCGTCGATCTCCTCCATCAGCGCGGCATGCAGCGCCGGCGAGACCGTGATTGCGTTGCCGTTGATGCCGAGACTGAAGGGCGCCGCGATCGGCACCTTGACATGGCCGAGCCCGAGCGAGGACGCGATCGCAACGGGCGCCAGCAGATGCGCGGCGTCGAACAGGCCGATATTGAGCTTGTCGCGCACGTTGGACCAGGACACCTCGCGCACCAGCTCGACCTCGAGCCCTTCGGCCGCGGTGTACCCCTTGTCGACGGCGACGATGAGCGCGGCGGCATCGACCAGCGGAATGAACCCTATGCGGAGCGGTCCAGTCATTTCAGCATCTCCGACGCGGTGATGATCGACTGGGCGATCTCGCCGATTTTCTTCTTCTCGCGCATCGCGGTGGAGCGCAGCAGCACATAGGCCTCGTCCTCGTTGAGGCCCTTCACCTTCATCAAGATGCCCTTGGCCCGCTCGATGATCTTGCGGTCCTCGAGCTGCGACTTGGTCCGCTCCAGTTCCTCCTGGAGCTTGGCAAAGGCGTTGAAGCGAGACACGCAGAGGTCGAGGATCGGCTTGATGCGCTCCTTCTTCAGCCCGTCGACGATGTAGGCGGATACCCCCGCCTCCACGGAGGCCTGGATCGAGGCGGAATCGCTCTGGTCGACGAACATCGCGATCGGCCGCTTGACGGCGCGGCTGACCTGGAACATCGCTTCCAGCACGTCGCGGCTGGGGTTTTCCAGGTCGATCAGGATGATGTCGGGATCGACCGCGTAAATGCGCGCCAAAAGGCTCTGCATCTCGCTGATGTGGACGACCTGCGTGAACCCCGCCTCCCGCAGCCCCTCCTGGAGGATCGCGGCCCGGATCGGGCTCTCGTCGACAATCACGATTTTGGGCGACTGTTCGGYGCTCATTGCTCACTCACGTCCGGCGATTCATCCATAGCACGCCGGAACGCCCTGCAAAGGGTTGTAATTGACGGCAATTAGGACTAGTTCCCGCCGATCAATCAGGCAGATTCAAGAGATCTGCAACAGACGGCTGCGCCCAAGGTCAGCTTCGTGTCGCTCGGATGCTCCTGAGACAACGAATGTAAACTTTCAAAGCCGCCCCACTCCCGCCCGACGGCAGCTGCCATCTGGGCTTACGCTCTCACGGAATCCTCGCGCCAGCGATCATTTTGTCGAGAAGTGGCACGGCGGCCAGCACCGCCGTCTCGTTGAGGCCGGAGACCGCTAGCCGCACGACGTAGGAATTGCCGTCCTTGTCGAGATCGGCGTAATGCGCGATCACTTCAATCGGCTGGTCCTTTAGGGACGGATTGTCGTAGCGGTTGATAATGACCTTGGGGTTCACCGAGGGAAGCGTGGTGATCTTGGCATTCTTGCCGGATGTCGTCGCCCAATCCCTATCGCTCGTTGCGACCCATTGAACCAATTCGGTCCGATCCTTGTTGTAGCGGCCTTCGGCATAGATGATCACTTCGGCTTTACCGAACATCTTCCCGTTGGGCACGAACATCGAGGCGCCGTACTTGAGACTCGCGGCCTCGTCCCTCGTCCACCCATCGGGTGCCTTCACGCGTGGCCTGAATTCCGGACACAATCTTTCTTGCCGATCGCAGACATGGATGATCTTGTCGACTTCAGCCCGTACCGGAAACATCGCGCCGCAGGCAGCGGTGACGAAAACCATGCCGAAGATGAAACGGCGCATCGCAGTTTAGCTCCGTGGAATCGAGCAAGAAACAGATAACAACAAAAACGTGCACGTTGGAGCAATTCATCTCGGCTCCTCCACTCACACGATCGGAACCGGCTTCCCACATCAGGAGCCCTCAGTCAGTCCATACCTCCCTTGTGACTGGCCGATCACGTCATATACGCGCGAGTACTGCTTTAGCATCGCACCGCATAGGTTAGTTATTGAATTTCGGCATCAGATCAATTACTTGGATCGCAACTCCGGACAATTCAGACACAGGTTCCAGGCGATTACATGGAAAGAGCGCCACGCATTTCTTTTACCAGCCTAGGTTGTCCCAAGGCATTGGTGGATTCCGAGCGCATCATCACGCGCCTGCGCGCCGAGGGCTACGAGCTCGCCCGCAAGCACGACGGGGCCGACATCGTCATCGTCAACACCTGTGGCTTCCTCGACAGCGCCAAGCAGGAATCGCTCTCGGCGATCGGCGAGGCCATGGCCGAGAACGGCAAGGTGATCGTGACCGGTTGCATGGGCGCGGAACCCGAGCAGATCGAGCAGGCCTATCCCGGCGTGCTCTCGATCACCGGCCCGCAGCAATATGAGAGCGTGCTGGACGCGGTCCACCGTGCGCTGCCGCCGGCGCWCAATCCGCATCTCGWTCTGGTGCCGCCGCAGGGCATCAAGCTGACGCCGCGGCACTACGCCTATTTGAAGATCTCCGAGGGCTGCAACAACCGCTGCACCTTCTGCATCATCCCAAAACTGCGCGGCGACCTCGTCTCGCGTCCCGCTGACGACGTGCTGCGCGAGGCCGAGCGTCTGGTCGGCGCCGGCGTCAAGGAGCTGCTGGTGATCTCGCAGGACACTTCGGCCTATGGCGTCGATCTGAAATATGCCGAGAGCCCGTGGAAGGATCGCCAGGTCCGCGCCAAATTCCTCGATCTCGCGCGCGAGCTCGGCGAGTTCGGGGCGTGGGTCCGGCTGCAATATGTCTACCCCTATCCGCATGTCGACGAGGTCATCGCGCTGATGAACGAGGGCAAGGTGCTGCCCTATCTCGACATCCCGTTCCAGCATGCGAGCCCCGAGGTGCTGAAGGCGATGAAGCGCCCGGCGGCGCAGGACAAGACGCTGGCGCGGATCAAGCGCTGGCGCGAGGAATGTCCCGATCTCGCCCTGCGCTCGACCTTCATCGTCGGCTTCCCCGGCGAGACCGATGCCGATTTCGCCTATCTGCTCGACTGGCTCGATGAAGCCGAGATCGATCGTCTCGGCTGCTTCAAATACGAGCCGGTCGCCGGCGCGACGTCGAACGCGATCGAAAATCCGGTGCCGGAAGCGGTCAAGCAGGAGCGTTACAACGCACTGATGGCCCGCCAGCAGAAGATCTCCGCGCGCAGGCTGAAGCGCAAGGTCGGCACGCGCCAGCAGATCATCATCGACGAAGTCGGCCCGACCGTTGCAAAGGGTCGCTCCAAGGCCGATGCGCCCGAGATCGACGGCGCGGTGTATCTGACGAGCCGCCGTCCCTTGCGTGTCGGCGAGATCGTCACCGCGAAGATCGAGCGCGCCGACCAATACGATCTGCACGGCAGCGTCGCAGGGTTTTGAAGCACTGACGACAGCGACTTCCACTTCATCACCGTCATCCCCGCGCGAGCGCGGGGATGACGGGGCCACTTTCGCGTTCGCTGCGTTCGCAATGACGATGTGGATGTCACGCCCGCCATTTCGGCACCCAGCGGTCCCAACGAGCAGATCACCATAAGTTCGTCATGTCGCTTCTCCCGACGCCTGCCGTCCGTCATGCGCGGAAAACACCTCCTTGGCTGCGAACAGCCCGTTCACCGCCGCCGGGAAGCCCGCATAGACGGCCATCTGCATGATGACCTCCACGATCTCGTCGCGAGACAGCCCGACGTTCAGACCCGCCTCGATATGCACCTTGAGCTGAGGCGCGGCATTTCCGAGCGCCGTCAGCGCGGCGATCGTCGCGATCTCTCGATCGCGCAGGCCGAGGCCCTCGCGGCTGTAAATGTCGCCGAAGGGAAACTCGATCACGTATCGTGCGAAATCCGGAGCGATGTCGGCGAGTGAGGCCACGACCTTTTCGCCGGCTCTGCCGTCAATGCGTGACAGGGCGCGCTGGCCGCGATCGAAGCGGCTTTCGGCTTGTGTTTGGGCGTGCGTCATCTTCCTTCGTCCTCTGTTCGTCGCCGGCATAGCCGGCGATCTTGGTATCAAGGACGAGCAGGCATTCCTGGAGTTCGGCAATCTGCGTGCGAACCTGTTCCCGGTGGATTTCCAGCATCTGCCGCCGGGCTGGCCCGGTGGCTTCGCCTTCATCACGAAGCGCCGCATAACGCAACATGTCCCGGATCGGCATTCCCGTGGTCTTGAGCCGACCGAGGAATTCGATCCAGGTGAGGATCGATGCGTCAAAGTCACGCTGGCCGGAACGATCCCGGTATGCGTATGGCAACAGCCCGATGCGCTCGTAATAACGCAACGTGTGGGTCGACAAGCCGGTTCGTTTTGCGAGGTCACCGATCTTCATGTGTGCCCGTTCTCGTACTGACGCACGAACAGATACCCCTTCGAGCGCACTCTAAGTCAAGGGGGATCGAAGGTGCCGTTCCCGCGAGGTCCAGATGGCACGACAGCAGAAGATTTCGGCGCGCCGGCTGGGCGGCAGCATCGCGGGATTCCGAGCTTCAGGATGCCGCCAGCCATTTCGGCACCCAGCGCTCCGGGCGCGGGGCGCGGGCGAGATCGGCCTTCGCTTCGGAGAGCTGCGCAGGCTCGCCATCGATGGTCGGACGCACATCGTATTCGAAGCTCGGCATGACCCGGCCGTCGGCATAGAGTCCAAAACTCATCGCGTACCACAGCCCGAGTTCCGGCTGCGCGCGCCGCGTCTCCTCGCGCAAGTCACGCAGCAGGGACTCGATCGAGGCGGCCTCCTCGAACGGCTGTGGTCCGCGCGTCAGGACGCGCGCCTGGTATTGCTTGCCGACGATGGCGACCTCGAAGCGCGTCTTGTCCCAGGGTTTCTTGCCCTTGGGCAGGTGCGCGGCAAGCCGCCAGCCGAGCTCGGCCATCAGCCGGTGATTGGCCCAATACTCCTCGCGATCCCGGCTCCATTTTTCGACGAAGCCGCGGAAGTCGGGCAGCTCCGACGGCGCCTCCTCGGGCGGCGTCGTCTGCTCACCGGGCGGCCGGCCGGCGAGCCATTGCGCAAGCTCGACGGTCTGACACTCGACCTTGTCATGCGGCAAAAGATCGCTCCAGGCCTTGTCGAACTGCTGCGACGTCAGCTTTGCCAGCAGCCCGTCGAGGCTCGGCGCCAGCAATTCGTAGGCGCCTTCCGACCCCAGCCCGACCATAGGCGGATTGTCCCGGTCGAGACCGGCGCCATACCAGCCGCCGACGGCCGAGCCGTCCGGCAGCCGCATGAACAGCGAAAACCTGTCGCGCAACGGACTGCCGTCAAAGATCGGCGCCTGGTCGGAGAACTGACCTTGCAGGGAGAAGCGGCCGACGCTGCCCCAGGCACGCCCGTTGAGCCAGCCGGCGAAGTCGACCAGCAACGGTGGCGCMTCGATGCCCGGCGGAAACGCGCCGCGAATGCTGTCGAGGTCGATCGGGTAAGGCGTATCGGACAAGGCTAAAACTGTCTGGTTGGTCCCGCCCCTGTTGGTCTCACCGGGCTCATG
>NZ_JBFULT010000181.1:0-12740 GCF_054049755.1 Bradyrhizobium sp. P5_C11_2 | reverse complement strand
CCTGCCAGGTCACGAAGCCGCCGAGCGCAAGGCCGATCAATCCGCCCCAGAGTTCGGAGTTGGAGAGGCCGAGCTTGACGTTGCTGTCGTTGTTCATATGAGGCGCCTTTTAGATCACCGTCACCCTGAGGTGGCCGCTTCTTCAGCGGCCCTCGAAGGGCGGCGGTGCCCCGATCCATCCWTCGAGGCGAGCCGCAAGCGCGGCTCGCACCTCAGGATGACGCGTTCACTTGTGGGGTCCACAGTCCTTACTTCTTCGCCAGCCCGAGCGTGTCGATCACCTTGCGTTCGGACTCCGTGACCTCGACCGCGAACTTCTTGTAGTCCTCGGTGTTCTTGTAGTTCGGCACCATGTCGTACTTGGCGAGCGTCGCGATCACCGCGGGGTCCTCGACCGCCTTCTTGAAGGCGTCGTGCAGCTTGGCGACGATCTTGGGATCCATGCCCTTGGGACCTGCGATACCGAACGGGGAGTCGTAGACCATGGGATAGCCGAGCTCCTTCAGCGTCGGCACGTCAGGATAGTTCGGCGAGCGCGCCCCGGTCCAGACCATCAGCAGCCGCAGCTTGCCGGCATCGACCAGCGGCCGCCATCCCGTGGAATCTGCCTGGAGCATGGTGTGCTGTCCCAGCACCGCGGCGTTGGTTTCCGCGCCGCCCTTGAACGGCACCTGCGTGAGCTTGATGCCGGACAGCGCGGCGATCTGCTCCATGCCGATGTGCAGCGAGGTGCCGGTGCCCGGCGTCGCGTAGGTCACCTTGCCCGGATTCGCCTTCGCGAACTCGACGACGTCCTTCCAGGACTTGAATTGCGACTCCGCGCTGGTGGTCACGCCGAACGTATAGCCGGTGAGGTGCACGATATAGGTGAAGTCCTTCGCCGGATCCCACGACACCTCCTGCATCAGGGGCAGGCGGAACACGGTGATCGGGATCTGCGAGATGGTGTAGCCGTCCGGCTTCGCCGCCGCTGCCATGGTCGCCGGCCCCACCGTGCCGCCGCCGCCGGCCTTGTTGTCGATCACGATCGGCTGGCCCAGCACCTTCGAGGCGCTGTCGGCGATCGCGCGCATCGAGATGTCGGTCGAACCGCCGGCCGGCCATGGCACGATCAGCGTGACCGGCTTGCTGGGATAGTCCTGCGCGCCGGCCGTGGTCGAGAACGACACGCCCAGGGCAGCATGCATGGCGGCAAACGCGATCGTCGTCAGCCCGCATCGCGACATCGAACACTCCTCCCTCGCAGCGGCCTCATGCGGGCCGCCGTTTCTCATTGTTATGACGGGATTGTCCCCGAAATCGCGAGAGAAGAAAAGCGCGTTGCGCGTACCGCGTGTGGCGGCAGCGGCGGCAATTCCGCCGGATGCGGCCTATGCGACAATTGGTCGTGTGGAGGCGTGCCGAGACGCGGAATTTGGCGGTGCGGGGGGTGAGGCTGTTACGCCACCCGCCGGACCGCGCTGAGCCGCTCGATCGCGTGGCCGACCTCGGCCGCCGGACACGGCCTGCCGAAATAATAGCCCTGCACCGCGGTGCAGCCGCATTCGCGGACGAAGTCGAGCTGCTCCACCGTCTCGACGCCTTCCGCCGTGGTCTCGACGCCCAGCACCGAGCCGAGGCTCGCGATGGTGCGGACGATGGCGATGCTCTCAGGGCTTTCGCCGAGCGTACCGACGAAGGAACGGTCGATCTTGATGCGGTCGAACGGAAACTTGCRCAAATAGCTGAGCGAGGAATAGCCGACGCCGAAATCGTCGAGGCTGACGCGCACCCCGAGCGAACGGAGCTGATGCAGGATCCYGATCGTCGCCTCGCTGTCGTCGAGCAGCGCCGTCTCGGTAACCTCGAGCTCGAGCCGCTGCGGCGGCAGGCGGGCCTCGGCGAGCGCGCTGGTGACCATCGCGACCAGCCCGCGCGAGCGAAACTGCACAGGTGACAGATTGACGGCGACGGTGAGGTCAGGCCAGGACGCAGCACTCGCGCAGGCCGTACGCAGCACCCATTCGCCGAGCGGAACGATCAGGCCCGTCTCCTCCGCGATCGGAATGAACTCGGCCGGCGAGACCATGCCGCGCGACGGGTGCTTCCAGCGCAACAGCGCCTCGAAGCCGGTGAGCTCGGAGGTGTCGAGCCGCATCTGCGGCTGGAACGCCAGATGGAATTCGTTGGCCTCCAGCGCGCCGCGTAGATCGTGCTCCAGCGCGTGCCGGCTGCGTGCCTCTTCTTCCATCTCGGGTTCGAACAGCTGATAGGCGCCGCGGCCCTTGGCCTTGGCCTGGTACAGCGCGAGGTCGGCGCATTTCATCAGCTCGTCGGCATCGAGCCCGTGGTCGGGCGCGATCGCGATGCCGACGGAGACGCCGATATGGATCGACTGGCTTTCCAGCGGCGGCGGACGGCCGATGATCTCGACCAGGCGGCGCGCCAGCCGCTCGGCCGATTGCGGCTGCGGGCCGCGCTGGAGAACGGCGAACTCGTCGCCGCCGAGGCGTGCGACCGTGTCGTGCTCGCCGACATTCTCCTTCAGCCGCGCCGCGACCCAGCGCAGCAGCCGGTCGCCGGCGGCGTGTCCGAGCCTGTCGTTGACGGTCTTGAAATTGTCGAGGTCGAAGCACAGCACGGCCATCGCGCCGCCGGCGATCGCGACCTGGTTGAGCCCCTCGCTCATCTTCTCGCGGAACAGGGTACGGTTGGGCAGCTCGGTGAGCGAATCGTGCCGCGCCATGTGCGCGACGCGGGCCTGGGCCTTGTGGCGCTCGGTGACGTCCTCATAGGTGACGACCCAGCCGCCGTGCGCCATCCGCTTGTGATTGAGCTTGATGATGCGGCCGTCGCCCAGATGGCGGTGCAGGGTGTGCTCGCCCTCGCGCAGCCGCTCGACATAGTCGGCATAGAGCTTGGCCGCCGTGGTGTTCGGGTGAATGCCGAGGGAGCAGCTATGCTCCATGATCTCCCGCATCGAGATGCCGGGCTTCACGATGTCGGGCGACAGGCCGTACATCTCGATGTAGCGGCGGTTGCAGACGATCACGCGCAGGCTCGAATCGAGCATGCACAGGCCCTGGCTCATGTTGTTCAGCGCCGCGTCGAAGCGGCGATATTGCTCGCTCAGCTCCTCGACCGCGCGCTCGCGCTCGCTGATGTCCTCGTAGGTGGCGACGAAACCGCCTTCGGGCAGCGCGCAGTAGCGTACCGAGATCACGGTGCCGTTCGACATGCTCCGGCGTATCGGTGACGAATCGCGGTTCGCGATCCTTGCACTTGCGGCGTCCAGGAGTTGTTGCGGACTGTATTCCGAAACGAACGCGCCGTTCGCCATCGACCGCTCGATCAGCTCGCCGAGATGCGTGCCGGGCCTGGTCTCCTCCGGCGACAGCAGGTAGATCTTCCGGTAGGTGGTGTTGCAGACGCGAAGGCGCATGTCGCTGTCGTAGAACGCGAGCCCGTGCGCCATGTTCTCCAGCGCCGCATCGAGAATGAAGTTCTGCTGCCTCAGGGTCTCCTCGTATTGCAGCCGCTCGGTGACGTCCTCGTGCACCGTCACCCAGCCGCCGTCGGGCAGGAAGCGGGACACGGCCTGCACCATCCGCCCGTCGTAGCGCATCACCAGCAGCGTTTTCGCCTTCCTGCCGCGCACGTCCTCCAGCCTGGTGTCGTGGAACTCGTCACCCGACATGCCCGGCAGGTTGCCGCGCGACATCCAGTGGTCGATTACCGTACAGTGCGTGACGCCCGGCTTCACGATCTCGGCGTCGAGATCGTAGAGGCGCAGGAACCGCTCGTTGCAGACGACGACGCGGCTGTCGGCGTCGTACATGATGAGGCCGTGCGACATGTTGGAGAGCGCATGCTGGCTGCGCTCGGTCTGGAGGCGCAATTCCGCCTCGAGTCGCGCCAGGCGGCTGACGTCGTCGCAGATCGTCATCCAGCCGCCGCCGGGGAGCGGCTTCAGCTCTAGCGCCATGACGAGACCGGTTGCAAGCCGTTGTTCGGTACGGAACGGCACGCCGGCCGCGATCTGCTTCACCCGCGTGGTGTAGAGCGCGTCGAGCTCGCTCACCGGGAAGTTGCCGAGCGATGCGCTGTGGGTGAGCACGTCGCGATAGCTGGTGCCGACCCGCACGATCTCGGCCGACATGTTGAACAGCGCGAGATAGCGCTGATTGACCAGCAAGATCCGGTTGTCGGCATCGTAGACGCAGACGCCCTGCTCCATATGGTCGAGCGCAAGCTGGCTCAGCGCGACCAGGGCCTCCGGGCCCTGCTCGCGGCGTGCACCAAGCTCGTGGTCGGAGGACGGCGTCATCGGATCGGCGGGGTCTCGCGGGCAATAGACTTAATGCAACGTCATGCAGTCGCCGAGGGTAGCGAACAGGCGGGAAAAATCCCTTAAGCGCCGTAGTTTACGGAGGATGACCGGCGGTGCAGAAGGATGCATTCCGGGCGCGCGAATGTGCGGGTCGCTGCAAGCGAGAGTTGGTGACGAGCGTGCAACAAATCCCGCTGTCGTCCCGGCCTCCGCCGGGACGACAGCGAGTTTGCGGCGCGCGCGTCCCGCCTCCTACGGCCCGTACAGCACGAGCTCGGTATCCGTGAGATCAGCCAGTCGCGGGCGGTGCGGGCCCTTGAAATATTTGCGGCCGCGGCGCTCGGTGTAGACGCCGACGAGGCCCGGGATCGGGCCGTTGGAATCGACGATCACTGCGACCTTGCCGAGCCGCAGCAGCAGCCGGCCGATGCGGCCGGCGCAGGCGGTGTATTCGGCGGCGCTGCGGCAGTAGATCAGTTTCATCGCGGGCGGCGCGATGAAACCGCGGCGGATGCGCACCGGTTGCAGGATGAAGGGGAAGGCGCCCTGCGGGGTGCGGCACACCAGACTCAAACAATTGTAGCGCGCGTGCCGCGTCAACAGTTCGGTCTCGGCTTCGGAGAGGCCCTCGATCTGCTTGGTATGCTGCGAGATGACCTCGATCTTGCTCCAGCGCGGCGCGCGCGACAGGGCCGGCACCGAGAAGAACATGCCGCGGCAATAGGCACGAAAACCCTGCGTCTCGATGATCGGCCAGGTCCAAGGCGCCGGGCTGATGTTGAGATAGGTCACGTCCTTGTGCCGTTGCGCGATCTTGGTCAGCAGCGGCGCGTAGTTGCGGTAGGCCGGATCGACATACCAGCTCGACAAATTGCACTGGATCGCGGTCTCCTCGCCATCCTTCCGCGTCGTGTAGATCAGCAGCAGCACGCCGACCGGGGCGCCGTCATTGTCGAGCATGTAGCCGAAGCGCGGATAGCCCTCCGGCACCGGCCGGAAGGCCTGCCGGCGCAGGCCCTGGATCCAGTAGTTGCGCGAGCGGCCGACGAAGCCACGCGTCAGCAGGTCCGCGATGGCTTCGACATCGGACTCGGTAATCTCGCGGCATCGGACCTTGGTGTGGATCACGCTCGTCTTACCCGTGGAAATGATCGGCCTCGTGGAGTTTATCTTTTGAGCATGATCTTGGCGGAAACCCGCTTCACACTTTTCCGGATCACGCTCTAGCGCCAGCCTTCGCCATGGGCATCGGCCGCGAGCTGCGGCTGCATGCCCAGAATGTCCCGCACCTTGGCGGGCCAGGCGGAGAGATCGGTGCCGTGGGTGTGGAACATGGCCACCGCGAGCCGGTCCATGCCGAAGGCGACGCAGCCGGTGTGGGCCGGCTCGCCATCGGCGTCCTGGATGCCCCAGGTCGTGCCGAAATGTTCGCGGTGATAGTTGAAGCTCATGCAGGCGGTCGGCTGTTCTTCCGAGCGCAGCGGGATCAGCAGCTCGAACTTGAGCTGCTGCTGCTTCTGGCTCACGGCCTTCATCTGGCCGACGCGGCCGAAGAAGGGGTCGCTGGCATAGTCGACGCGGAAGGTCAGGCCGAGATCGGTCGCGATGGCCTGCGCGCGCACCATCCAGCGCTCGCGGAAATCGGCGACGTCGTCGGGATTGCCGATGCAGACATATTCACGCATCCGGAACGATTGCAGCCGGTCGAGGTGCTTCGACGGCTCGCGGCGGAAGCAGTCGGCGGCGACGTCGAAGCGCAGGCCGCCCTTCGGCAAAGGTCCGCGGCTCGCCGCGATCGGATAGACGGGATAGCAGGCCGCCGGCGACAGCACGAGATCGGCCGGTGACAGCGAGGTGGTCCAGTCGCCGCCGGCATCGAAGCGGCTCACCGCGGCGTTGATCTCGCGCTCGGTGCCGTGCAGGCCGCAGACGCAACCGAGCAGGTTCGGAAAGCTCTTCAGGTAGCCGGATTTCTCGAGCTGGGTGCGGCTCATCACCGGCGGAAAGCGCATCACTTCGGTGCCGGCCTCGCGATGCCGGGTGATCAGCGCGGCCAGCCGCTCGACGATGCCTTCATAGAGCGCGGTGCGGGCGTAGACGCCATCCGCACCCATGCGGTGGAACAGCGAGTCGGCGAGATGATCGAGCGGATCGATGGCTTGCGGCGCGGTCTCGGGCGAATCGGGGAGAACAGCAATGTTCATGTTCGAGGTCCTGCTATCTGAAATTATTCTTGTTGGTCGAGAAGGCTCGTCAGTCGCTGAGGCACGTCAGTAGCGAAGGCTCTTCAGTCGCGAAGGCTTTTAGTCCCGAAGGCTTGCCGGCACGCCGCTCATCAGCGTCGAGGTCGCGGCATTGGCCAGAATGCGGTCGTTGTTGATCATGATCGGCGACGACAGCACGTCGCGCAGGTGGCGGCCCATGGTGAACTCGCCGTCATTGCGGTAGCCGGAGAGGCCGTTCGTGCGCATCGCATGCATCACGGTCTCGACCGCGAGCTCGGAGGCCTGCACCTTCAGCAGCGTGATCGATGACTGGAAGTCGAGCGAGCCGAGTGCGCGCTCGTCATGCTCGGCGCGGGCGAAAGCGTCGATATTGGCTGATATCAGCGCGCGCAGTTTCGCCAATGACATCTTCGCGGCGGTGAAATGCGCGGCCGCCGGCGGCATCTGGCCGCCCGAGGAGCGGGCCGCCTTGCGGATGAAGGCTTGCGCCCGGGTCACGGCCGCGGCCGCGATGCCGGCCCAGACGGATGACCAGCACAGATGCGCGAACGGCGTCATGGTCTGGGCATGGATCTTGTCGTAGGATTCCGGGAAGACGCGGTCGGCGGGGCAGTCGACCTTGAGCTCGAATCCGGTCGAGCAGGTGCCGCGCATGCCGAGCGTTTCCCAGCCCAGCGTCCGCTTCAGCGAATAGTCGTCCTTGGCGAGCGCCAGCAGCACCTGGTCGGAGGCGGCGGCCTCGTTGGCGCGGCGCGCGATGGTGACGAGGCCGTCGGCCTCGGCGCCGTAGGAGATCACGGTGGCGTCACGCAGCAGCGAGACGGTATCGCCGGCGTGGTCGACGGCGGCGGCGCTGGCGCGGATGTTGCCGCCATTCTGGCCTTCGGTGGTGGAGGAGGCGAGCAGCCACTGGTCGCGGGCGACCCGGCGCATCATGGTTTCCATCCAGGGAATGCCGTGACCGTGCCTGACGACGCAGGCGACCTTAGTCTGGTGCATCGCGTAGATCATCGCCGTGGAGGCGCAGGCGCGTCCGAGCGTGTAGCAGATGTCGGTGACGTCATGGATCGAGGCACCGAAGCCGCCGAACTCGACCGGGATCATGACGCCGAGCAGCTTCTGCTCGCGCGCGACCTCGTAAGCCTTGTGCGGGAAGCGGGCGTCGCGATCGACCACGTCTGCGTCGGCCGCCGCAGCAGAGGCGGTGCGGGCTGCGCGCTCGATCAAAGAGGGGCCCTCGAGAAAGCTCGTTTGCGTTTCGTCGACAGTCAGGACTGCTTCACGCACGTTCATGCTCGTCCGCCTCCAGTTTGCCGTTCAGGATCGCCGGCACCATTCGCGATGCCGCTTATGCGATCCTCCGACCATCTTTGGTTGTAAGATGAGGCTACGGATTTAATTCAAATTCGTCGATGAAATAGAGGGTAAACGAATCGCAATTCCGAACGGACAGTTAAAGTCGGGTTGTTGGCATCGCCGAAACGTCCGGTATCGCATTAGCGATTTGGTAGATGCATGAATTCTAGACAATCTGAGTCATCGTTTACTAAGAAACGCGAAGTAATGGTGCCGCCCATTGCGGGATCGGCCGTCCCTGCCCATCGTAGCGGGCAATCCGGTCCGACCTTGATAGACAGATGGGAATTTGCCGATGCAGGCCTTCGATACCGATTTGCGCAATCGCATCATCAAGCTGGTGAAGGGCATCCTCGAACAGAACTCGCTGTCGGCTGATGTCACGCCACAGGCGAAGCTCGTCGACGTCGGCCTGACCTCGATGGACATGGTCAATCTGATGCTGGGCGTGGAGGCCGAGTTCGATTTCACCATCCCGCAGTCCGAGATCACGCCGGAGAACTTCCAGTCGGTCGAGACGCTGGAGCGGATGGTGACGACGCAATTGCAGCCGGCGACCGCGGCTTAGCTAAGCGCCCCGGCGTCGTCCCGGCGAAGGCCGGGACCCATAACCCCAGGGAGCAGTTTGGCGAAGACCGGTCGTTCGGGACTACGACCATCCACCATCGATAGATCGCGCGGTATGGGTCCCGGCCTTCGCCGGGACGACACTGAGTGTGTGGTGACGCTCTGCGCTCCTCACAGCACCGCTATCCACCCCACCACCCCCGTTTCAAAACCGCCGCAAAACTGGCATAGCTTAACCATGTCGCATAGCGCGAACGGGTGGAGCAGGCATGACGCAGGCGGTATTGGGCATCATCGGCGGCTCCGGCATCTACGATTTGCCGGGCCTCGAGGGTGCGCACGAAGAGGTGATCAAGAGTCCCTGGGGCGAGCCGTCGGCGCCGCTGCGGCTTGGCACCATCGCGGGGTTGCCGATCGTGTTCCTGCCGCGGCATGACAAGGGCCACCGGCTGTCGCCCTCCGATATCAACTACCGCGCCAATATCGACGTCTTGAAGCGCGCCGGCGTCACCGACCTGATCTCGCTCTCGGCCTGCGGTTCCTTCAAGGAGGAGATGCCGCCCGGCACCTTCGTCCTGGTCGACCAGTTCGTCGACCGCACCTACAAGCGCGAGAGCTCGTTCTTCGGCAGGGGCTGCGTCGCGCATGTCTCGATGGCGCATCCGGTCTCGCCGCGGCTGCGCATCCATCTCGCGGCCGCGGCCGAAGCCGAGGGTATCGCGATCGCGCGCGGCGGCACCTATGTCTGCATGGAGGGGCCTCAATTCTCGACCCTCGCAGAGAGCATGACCTACAAGACTCTTGGCTATTCCGTGATCGGCATGACCAACATGCCCGAGGCAAAGCTCGCCCGCGAGGCGGAGATCTGCTACGCCACGGTCGCGATGGTGACGGATTTCGACTGCTGGCATCCCGATCACGACGCCGTCACCGTGCAGGACATCATCCGCGTGCTGACCTCGAACGCCGACAAGGCCAAGGCATTGGTTGCGCGGCTGGCAAAGGATTTCCCGCGCGAGCACGAGCCGTGCCCGATCGGCTCGGACCGCGCGCTCGACACCGCGCTGATCACCGCGCCCGAGGCGCGCGATCCGGAGCTGCTGAAGAAGCTCGACGCTGTGGCGGGGCGTATCCTGCGGGCGTGATACGAAAGGCAGAACGCCATGAAAGTCGACGGCAAGCATTTTCGCAGCATCTGGCGCGAGCGCGATGGCTGGTCGGTCGGCGCCATCGACCAGCGCAGGCTGCCGCATGAGTTCGTCGTCGCACGCCTGACCACGTGCGAGGACGCTGCCATCGCGATCCGCGACATGCTGGTGCGCGGCGCGCCGCTGATCGGCGCCACCGCGGCCTACGGCATGGCGCTCGCGATGCGCGAGGACGCTTCCGATGCCGGCCTGAAGCGCGCCTACGAGACGCTGGTCGTGGCGCGGCCGACCGCGATCAATCTGAAATGGGCGCTGGACGAGATGCGCGCGACGCTGGCGCCGATCGATCCGCTGGAACGGGCGGAGGCGGCCTACGCGCGCGCCGACGAGATCGTCGAGCAGGACGTCGAGATCAATCGCGGCATCGCCGGCAACGGCCTGGTGCTGATCGAGGCCATCGCCGCGAAGAAGAAGCCGGGCGAGGCGGTCAACGTGCTGACCCATTGCAACGCCGGCTGGCTCGCCACCGTCGACTGGGGCACGGCGACGGCGCCGATCTATCTGGCGCATGAGCGCGGCATCAAGATCCATGTCTGGGTCGACGAGACCCGGCCGCGCAACCAGGGTGCCTCGCTCACCGCGTGGGAGCTTGGCCATCACGGCGTGCCGCACACCGTGATCCCCGACAACACCGGCGGGCATCTGATGCAGCATGGCATGGTCGATCTCGCCATCGTCGGCACCGACCGCGTCGCCGCCAATGGCGACGTCTGCAACAAGATCGGCACGTACCTCAAGGCGCTCGCCGCGCACGACAATAACGTGCCGTTCTATGTCGCGCTGCCGTCGCCGACGATCGATTTCGCTGTCAATGACGGTATCCGCGACATTCCGATCGAGCAGCGCAGTGGCACGGAGGTCACCGACATGACCGGCCGCACCGCGGACGGCAGGCTGGAGACGGTGCGCATCGTGCCGGAGGGCTCGCCGGTCGCGAACTACGCCTTCGACGTCACGCCGGCCCGTCTCGTCACCGGCCTCATCACCGAGCGCGGCGTGCTGAAGCCCGATCGCACCTCACTGGCGGCTGCGTTTCCGGAGCGTATTGCCGCCGCGGCGGAGTAGCCAGTTCGCCAGGCGATGTCTCGCCACACCGTCATTGCGAGCGCAGCGAAGCAATCCAGAGTCCCACCGCGGAGAGATTCTGGATTGCTTCGTCGCTGCGCTCCTCGCAATGACGGAGAATGACGCTCTAGCGGAGCTTCAGCCCCGTCGCTGCCTCGAGCTCGGCGATCGCCTGCGCGCCGCTTGTCACCTTGATCGTGGTCATACCCATCTCGCGCGCCGGCTTCAGGTTGACGCCGAGGTCGTCGAGATAGACGCATTGCTTCGGATCGACCTTCAGCGTCTCGACCATCATCCGGTAAATGCGCGGGTCGGGCTTGCGCAGGCCGATCTTGGCGGATTCGATGACGTGGTCGAACAGCGCCATCACCTCGGCGACATAGAGCGTGCGGCCGGTCAGGCTGCCGATCGCGTTGGCCGGCAGATTGTTGGTGATGCAGCCGGTCTTGAATTGCGCCTTGATCCGCTTCAAGGCTTCGACCATCTCGGGACGCAGGTCGCCCTGAAGCAGCGGCAGCACGTCGCGCCCGCGCACTTCCGCGCCGAGTGCGAGCGATTCGGTCGCGAACAGCTTGTCGAACGTGTCGACGTCGACCTCGGCGCGCTCGAACTTGGCCCAGGCATTTTCGAGGTGATTGGCGGCGTTGGTGCGCCGGATGATGTCGACAGGCAGACCGCGCTCGGTCTCGAATCGCGCGAATGCCTCGAACGGCGAGCTGGTCAGCACGCCGCCAAAATCAAAGATCACTGCTTCGATCGTCAATTTCCCACCCTCGTCAATTCTATGTAAAGACGGCTAGCATGGGGTCCCGGCAAGGGCCAGTCCGAAGCCTTGCCGGGCCACCACCGATTTGACCGCGAAGATGTGTTCCAATGAAAAAGACCGCAAAGTTCGTCGCAGCCGCGCTGCTGCTCACTGCGCCAGCCCACGCCATCGTCGGCGGCGGCACGCCGCAGGCCGATGGTGTCGCGCGCGCCGTCGTCACCATCGTCGGCTCGCGTGGCAATTTCTGCACCGGCAGCCTGATCGCGCCAAAGCTGGTGCTCACCGTCGCCCACTGCGTCCAGCCCGGTGCGGACTACAAGATCGTCGATCGCGGCACGGACGGTCAGCCGCAACTGCTGAATGTGCGCACCGTTGCGATCCATCCGAACTTCAACATGCAGGCGATGCAGGCGCATCGCGCCACCGCCGACGTGGCATTGCTGCAACTCGAAATTCCACTGAAGGGAAAATCAACGGTCGCAGTTGGCGCACCGAATATTCCAATCCAGGTCGGCAGCCGTTTCGTCATCGCCGGTATCGGCGTCACCGTGCGCGGTGATGGCAAGAGCGGGGGCACGACGCGCGTCGCCGCGCTGGTCACCACGGGTCAGCCCGGCACGCTTCAGATTCGTCTGGTCGATCCCGTAACCAACGGAGTTCGCGACGGAATCGGCGCCTGCACCGGCGATTCCGGTGGCCCGGTGTTCGAGGACAGGCCGAATGGTCCGGTGCTGGTCGGCGTCATCAGCTGGTCGACCGGGCCGAACGGCGCCGCCGGCTGCGGCGGATTGACGGGGGTCACGCCGCTCACGCTCTACCGCGACTGGATTTTGCAGACGGCGCGGAGCTGGGGTGCGGCACTGTGATTTGATCGCGGCTCGATCTGTGTCATTTTGCAGTGGAAGTGCGATGGGCAACCATGCCCGTCGCGGAGGAAACGCGTCGTCCGGTCAAGGGCGGCCACAAAAACAAGCAAGGCATAGAAGCAACAATGAATGTCGCTGTTCGCAGTCACGCCACGACCAACCAGGCTTCAGAGCATTTCGACGTGCTGATCGTCGGCGCCGGCATCTCCGGCATCGGCAGCGCCTATCACGTCACCAAGCAGCTGCCGGGCACGAGCTACGTGATCCTGGAAACGCAGGAGACGTTCGGCGGCACCTGGACGACGCATCGCTATCCCGGAATTCGCTCGGACAGCGACCTCCACACTTTCGGCTACAGCTTCAAGCCGTGGGTCGGGC
>NZ_JBFULT010000180.1:0-12744 GCF_054049755.1 Bradyrhizobium sp. P5_C11_2 | reverse complement strand
GTGCATACTCGTTATAGGTCGGTGCGAGAATGCGGGCCCGGCCGCGCGGCGCGAATTGCGGCAACAGTTGAATGGCGGCCTGCGCGCCCGCCATCGCCACGACCGGCGCGCTGGTGCGATAGGCGTGTTGCGCCGCCTGATGCAGGGACTCGATCAGGGATCGCGACGGCAATGCATTCCAATGATGCGAGCCGATCTCGCCCACCGGATAAGGCAGCCGGTTGATCCCCGTCGAGAGATCGATCCAGTCCTCGGCGCGTCCGCCAAAACGCTGCTGGGCTTGATCCAGATTTCCACCGTGCTCGCGCATGCCCCGTTCTTTCACGTGAAAGCCAGGATCGCAAGGAGGCCTGCGAGCAGCAGCATGGCGCGGCGGTAGATCGTCAGTCCCTGCCCGATGTCGGCGGCGAGCGGATCGCGCGCGCCTTCGTTGAGCCAGGGCTCGTCGGTCGCGCTGCCGTGATAGATGCGGGGACCGCTGAGCCGCACGCCGAGCGCGCCGGCCATCGCCGCCTCCGGCCAGCCGGCGTTGGGCGAGCGATGACGGCGTGCATCCCGAGTCATGCACGACAGCGCCTCCGATCGCCGCGGTGCGAGCAGCACGAAGAGAAAACCGGTCAGGCGCGCCGGAATGAAATTGGCGACATCGTCGATGCGTGCAGCAGCCCAACCGAAGGCTTCGTGGCGTTCGGTGCGATGGCCGATCATGGAATCCAGCGTGTTGATCGCCTTGTAGCCGACAATCCCGGGCAGGCCGAACAGCGCGCCCCAGAACACGGGCGCGACGATACCGTCGGAAGCGTTCTCCGCCAGGCTCTCGATCGTCGCCCGCGCAATGCCGGCTTCATCGAGCGCGGCCGGATCGCGCCCGACGATGCGCGAGACCGCCTCGCGCGCGCCGGCGATGTCGCCGGTTTGCAGCGGCTTCGCGACGGCCGCGACATGGTCATGCAGCGAGCGTAGCGCGACCAGCGGCCAGGCCAGGACGCCGACCAGCACGATCTGGATCCAGCCCGAGGGAAGCAACGCCTGAACCGTCCAACCCAGCGCAACGGAGAGCGCGATCACCGCGAGCGCTCCGGCAATACCCGCGGCGCGACGAAGTGCCGGTGGATCGGACGGCCGATTCCAGGCGGCGTCGATGCCAGCGATCAGCCGGCCGAGCCAGGTCACGGGATGGCCGATCCGCGCGAACAGCCACGACGGCCAGCCCGCCAAGGCATCCACCGCCATCGCCACAGCCATCGCCCCCGCAAAGCCCACGCACGTCTCCCATCTCGCTCCCCTGTTGCGCAAAGCCCGGGCCGAGCGCAAGCCCCCGGGCAGCGGATTTCGGCTTTGTCTTTGGTCGCGTTTGGTGATTAGTGCTGGCCGACAGGAGACTTTTATGGCCGTCATCTTGATCACGGGCGGAGCGCGATCGGGCAAGAGCACCCGCGCGGAAGCGCGTGCGCGCAGCCTTCCGGGCCAGCCCGTGTACATCGCGACGGCCGAGGCGCTCGATGGCGAAATGGAGACGCGCATCGCAAAGCATCGTGCACGGCGCGGAACCGACTGGATCGAGCGCGAGGTGCCGCTCGATCTGGTGCAGGCACTGGTCGCAACCGATGGCGGCGGCGCAAGGCTGGTGGACTGCCTGACCCTGTGGCTCTCCAACCTGATGCATGCGGAGCGCGACTGGGAGAGCGAGATCAGAGAGCTTGCCGGCACCCTGCCCCGCCTCAAGAGCCCGGTCGTTCTCGTCACCAACGAAGTCGGCCTCGGCATCGTGCCCGACAACGCGCTGGCGCGCAGCTTTCGCGACGCCGCCGGGATCATGAACCAGATCATCGCTGGTGTCGCCGATGAGGTCGAGTTCGTCGTCGCGGGCCTGCCGATGAAGCTGAAATGATGCCGCGCATCGAACTTCTGCGAGACGTCATCGCCGATCTCAGGATCGCGGCGTCCTTCGTCACGATCCTGCCGGTGGCATCGTCGAAGCCCACCGGTGACGGCGCTGTCGCACGCGCAACCTGGGCGCTGCCGGTCGCAGGGCTGCTGGTCGGCCTCGCGGGCGCCGCGGCCTATGCGATCGCGAGCAGGCTCGGATTGACACCGGGCCCTGCCGCCCTGCTCGCGCTGGCCACCACCGTCCTCGTCACCGGCGCGCTGCACGAGGACGGCCTCGCCGATACCGCCGATGGGCTCGGCGGCGGGCGGACGCGCGAGCGCAAGCTCGAGATCATGCGCGACAGCCGGATCGGCAGCTATGGCGTCTGCGCGCTGATCCTGTCGTTCGGCCTGCGCTGGA
Organism: Bradyrhizobium sp. P5_C11_2; assembly: GCF_054049755.1. Classification (NCBI taxonomy): domain Bacteria; kingdom Pseudomonadati; phylum Pseudomonadota; class Alphaproteobacteria; order Hyphomicrobiales; family Nitrobacteraceae; genus Bradyrhizobium; species Bradyrhizobium sp. P5_C11_2. The sequence goes on along the minus strand of NZ_JBFULT010000180.1, from coordinate 10,454 downwards.
GCGCGCTCGCGGCGATCGCCAATCCGTGGGCCGTGGCGCTCGCACTGTGCGCCGCGMATGCGGCGGCCCGCGCGGGCGTGCCGGCGTTGATGTCGCTGGTTCCGCCGGCGCGGCCTGATGGTCTGTCGGCAAGCGCCGGATCGCCGCCGGGCCGCAGCGTCGCCATCGCCTTTGCTGTTGGAACACTCGCGCTCGCCCTCGCGCTCGGGCCGGGCAAGGCGCTGGTCGGCCTGATCCTGCTGTCGCTCGCCGGGCTGATCCTGGCGCGGCTTGCCGTCCGCCAGATCGGCGGGCAGACCGGCGATATCCTCGGCGCCTACGAGCAGATCGGCGAGATCCTCATTCTGCTGGTAGCGGCATCCTTCCGGATGGGAGGTTGATCTCATGGTCGAGTTCGACGACGCCTTCCGCCAACATCTGCGCGAGTTGTTCGTGTGGCGCCGCGACGTGYGCCGCTTTCGCAGCGATCCGCTCCCGGACGACGCCATCGATCGCCTGATCGAGACCGCCTGCCTCTCACCGTCGGTCGGCCTCAGCCAGCCCTGGCGCTTCGTTGTCGTTGAAGATGCCGCACGACGCCGCGACGTGATCGACGACTTCAAAGCATGCAACGCCGATGCACTGAATTCCTACGCCGGCGAGCGCGCCGCGCGCTATGCCACGCTGAAACTGTCCGGTCTCGAACAGGCGCCCGGTCATCTCGCCGTGTTCGCGGACAAGGCGAACGACATCGGCCACGGCCTCGGCCGCTCGACCATGCCGGAGACGACGGAATATTCGGTGGTCGCCGCGATCACCGCGATGTGGCTCGCCGCGCGCGCCGACGGCATCGGCCTCGGCTGGGTATCGATCCTGAACCCTGAGCGCATCCACACCATTCTCGACGTGCCGGAAGCCTGGAAGTTCATCGCCTATCTCTGCATCGGCTATCCGGAGACCGAATGCGATCAGCCCGAGCTGGAGCAGGCGAAATGGGAACAGCGGCGGGGAGCGAGCGAGTTCACGCTGCGGCGCTGAGCGCGGCATAGATCGACAGAGCCGGGAGGCCGCAAGTATGGCCGAACTTGGCCTGCTCCTATTGTAGTGCAACAATCTTCTCCTGCGCGAGCACTTTCAATAGCGCGCCTGTACCGCACTGAGGGTCCTTCATATTGGGATCAAATACGCCGTCTCTGACGTACTTCCCGGACACGTACAGATTTGTGCACCCCCAGACATATGGCGATCTGACATTGCGACTACGGTAGCCAAACCCATCGAAGCTTTCCAGCTTGTACAAGACCATACCGACGCTGGACCAATCGGTGTCTTGCCAGCGATAGATGTTGACGATGTCGACTGTGCTGTCTTCCCAGGAAAACGGAGGATTGCCTTCCGCAGGCCGCCCTTTCGGCACCCTCACGGTCCTGTCGGTCAGCGGATCACCGTTGAGGTGATATGAAAAATCACCGTCGCAGCAGCGGTGATGCAGCAATCCCACGACATACCACGGCACGCGCGTTTTAGTCTCGATCGTCTGATACCGCTCCTTGCCCGTCCTTATGCGCTCGGCGACCTTGTCCAAATAGGACATACGCGACGGATCGATGACCGCCTGGTCAAAAAGCTGCTCGCCTTCCGACTGAATGGCCTTCGAATCGAACCGCGAGGAAGAAGCCGACGAGGTCGGTACCGTAATGTTGCTGTCCTGCCTTGCGTATCCGACCTCCGCGTAGTTCCAGTCAAGCTCTCGCCGCAGCTTGTAGATCTCAATTTGCTCGGTCTCATTTGGCTTCGAAAGCGTGCCCAAGTGCGCCGCGCGTGTCTCCTTGTCATTGATGCTCAGTCGTATCGCGTCACGGCGCTTTTCCAGCCCCTCATGATACAACCTCCATTGATCCCTGGTCTCCTTGTCCGAGACATAGGAGAAATATTCCGAGAAGCGCAGGCGCAGCTCGATGTCCTGGTTCAGCGCGGTGTCGATGAATTTCGAGATATAGGTCTGGTGCAGGTCCTGGGCCTTGCTCTCGGCTTCCTTCGTCTTGATGGCAAGATCAAGCCGCGCCTTGTAGGCTTCGACCCCGGCCGGAATGGCGACCGCGACGCCCCCGCTGATCAGCGTGCCCCAGATCGCCTGCCAGAAGCCGAGGCGCAGGCGATAACGCTCGAGGCTCTGCGGGACCTGCTCGGCATTCGGATCTGTGGCGGCCATTTGCGCTCGCTCAACCGGTAGCGGAACTGGCTCATGCAACCCCAAGGCGTCGATTTAATCAACCGCGAACTTCGCCCTGCGACCGATTGGCCGGCGCACCGGGCCCGGGGCTAGGCTACGACTTGCTCTTGCCGGCAACGGCCGCCACAGGCGCGACGTTTTGCTGCTTCTCGAACATCAACAACGGCCGGAAGATGACGCGGCCATAGGCCTCGTAGTGGTTCTGGGTCGAGACCGCCATCTTCAACGGCGTCGCGTAATTTGCCTCGAACGTCAGAAACGACGCGTAGGTCCAGGAGAAGCCGACGCCGACCGAGCCCAGCTCGGTGACCCCGGGGAATGTCGAATACACCGCGCCCCAGTCGGTGAAGATGTAGGTGTCGAATCCCCTAAGCCAGGACGACCAGTTGTAGTGCAGCTCGGCGTTGAAATAATAGCCGCTGTCGCCGGACGCCGAGTTGGAGGGATAACCGCGCACGGTGGTGGGACCGCCGATCGAGAAGATCTGGTCGCCCGGCAGCAGCTTTTCCTGCGTGTACTGCCAGCTCGCCAGCACGTTGGCGCTGAAATTCTGAGGCCCCGCGGCGCTGGTCGCGATCAGCGAGCCGGTATAGGTGTTGAACGCGCGGTTGTTGCCGAGCACATAGTCATGCCACGCGACGTAGTTCACCGCCGGYGAAACCGTGATCGAATAGGTGTTGCCGGAATTGGTCACCGAGAGCCCGGCCGTGGCCTTGTCGTAGCGATCGTCGGTCACCGAGACCGTGGCGAAGCGACTGACCGTCTTGCCCTCGGTCTCGGCGGCGTTGAGCAGCACCAGCCAGTTCTGCGTCACCCAGACCGGCTGGCTGAAATTGACGGCGGCCTGGCTCGAGCGTCCGGTGACGTCGAGCGCGACGAACGGTCCCTGGATGATCTTGATCTTGCCTTCGGTGTAGCTGACGCCGACGCGGCCGCCCCAGGGGTTGACCGGGATGCTGTAGGCAACATTGCCGTTGAGATTGCCGTCGGAGCGGACGCCGTAGAAGGTCAGGCGGTCATCGACGCCGAACAGGCCGTGGCGCTTGTAGAAGGCCCCGCCCTCCCAGCGTCCGGTGTTCTCGACGCCCTGGTTGTCGGTGAAGAGCTGCAGGGTGTCGATCGGCGGCTCGATCACCGCGAACTGGAGGTCGGTCAGGCCGAAGCTCGTGCCGGGCTGGAGCAGTGCCTTGATCTGCACGTCGTTGGTGCGGTTGAACCAGATCACGTCGCGATTGAGTTTTGGAACGTCGAGGACCTCGCCTTCGGGCTCCTTGACGCGCTGAAGGATGTAATCGGTGCGGGTCTGCTTGTTGCCCTCGATGGTCGTCTTCTGGAGCCGGCCCTCGGTCAGCTTGATCCGAACCACCCCGTCCTTGGGATCCTGCTCCGGCAGGGTCGCGATTCCCGTGACGATGCCGCGCTCGGTGTAGATGGCATTGATGTCGGCGACGAGCTGCAACAGCGCCGCGATGTCGACATTCTTGCCGACATATTTCTTCGCGATCTCGTCAAGCTCTGCCGGCGTGATGAACTTCGACGCGTCGAACTCGACCTTGCGTAGGCGGAATTTTGGACCGCCCGGCTTCAGGAGCTGGGACTTCTCCCGCTCGCCGCCGATCACCGCCGGCCCGGTGAGCTTGGGCGGCGCGCTCTGCTGTTCGAGCTGCCGGCGCTGCCGGTCGACGTCGTTCTGGATCACGCCGGGATTGATCGAGGGCACCTGCGCGCGCGCGGACGCGATGCAGCAAGCTGCTAACCCGACCCCCAATGCAGCCCCCAGAATCCGCATCCCGAATCCCGTTACCATGCCTGTGCGAGACGGCCAACGGCCGGCTTCGCCATCTCAACCGCCGCATCCTTCCAGCCCGTGCGCCCCGCGCGCTGACCCCCGCGGCGCAGCTTGCGCATGTCGCTCAGCCCCTCGATGTTGACGGCGGGACCGGAGCCGATGGTCTCGACCGGCCGCGGCGTCAGCAGCGCATCGAGCCGTGCCTGGCCGGAGAGGCCGAGCAGGTAGAACGTCCCGCCGTCCTTCTTCGCGAGCCAGGTCTCGATGCTCTCGCTGCCCTCGCCGTCGACGGAGATGTTGCGGATCATGCTGGCGCCGGTGAAATCGTTGCAGCAGGTGTGGGTAGGCCCGTAATTGGTGACGGTCGCCGAAATGTCGCCGGTGTAGAACACCACATAGGCGTTGCTGACATTGGCGTTGCCGACCTGGCTCATCGTGAACACGCCGCCCGGCTGGTAGAGCTGGAGCGTCGGCCAGTTGGTCGGCGCCGGCGAACGGTTGTTAAGCAGCACCTGCTGCGTGGCCGTGGTGAGCATCAGCTGGCCCGGCACGTAGCCGTTCAGGATCGCGACGGCATGCGCGTCCGTCCAGAAATTGGCGTCCACCAMCCTGAACTGGTTGACGATAATGCTGTCCGGATCGATCGAGATGTTGGCGGACTTCGCGACGCCGCCGTTATAGCCGGTGATGTTCATGATCAACGGGATCGCCGGATTCGAACGGATCTGCTCGCCCTTGACGTTGATCGTGTCAGCCGCGAGGTCGAGCTCCCTCACGACGCTGACCCAGCCGATCGTCAGGTCACCCGACGAGGTCATCCTGACGGTGTCGCCGCTGATCCGGTCGAGCGAGACCGATCCGGCCACCTCGAAATGCGTATCGCCGTGCGCCGAGATCGATCCGCCGCGGAGCGAGCCCGTGTCGGACTTGACGTTGAGGTCGCCGGCGTCGCCCGGGATACCCGTCGTGGTGAGCTGGCTGAAGACGATGTCGTTCACGGCATGCAGGGTCTGCGTGCCGCCGCTGATGGCGGTGCCAACGGTGATCCCTCCGGCCGTCGCGGTGACGTCGAGCCTGCCGCCCGCGTTGAGATTATCCCAACGAACGACCGTGCCGCTCAAGACCGCGTTGCCGGTCGAGGCCGTGAGGTTGTGACCGGTGTTGGTCCCTGCCGCGATCAGCCGGGCCGAGCCGTTGGCCGAGACCGAGCCGAGCGTCGGCACGCCGCCGGCCATCACCGTCTGCGCCAGAATGAAGCCGTTGTCGGCGTTGACATTGATGCTGCCGGCATCGCCGTTGATGCCGGTCGCCGTCAGCGCGTTGAACGTCACGTTGTCGCGGGCGTGGATGGTCTGCGTGCCGCCGCTCTGCGCGGTCTGGAAGGTGATGCTGCCCTGGCTCGCGGTCGCGCCCAGCGTCGTCCCGACGTTGAGAACGTTCCAGTTGATCGGACCGCTGGCGGTCAGCAGGCCCGCGCCTGTCGTGGCGGCGAGCATATTGCCGGTGATGGTCGTGGCGGCCAGCAGCGTCGCCGAGCCATGGGCCGAGACCGAGCCCAGCGTCGTCGCGCCGCCAGACGTCACCGTCTGCGCCAGGATGAAGCCGTTGTCGGCGGTGACATTGATGTTGCCGGTGTCGCCGGCGTTTCCGGTCGCCGTGAGCGACTTGAAGGTCACGTTCTGGCTGGCATGGACCGTCTGCGAGCCGCTGCTGTCGGCGGTGCCGATGACGATATTGCCGTTGTTCGTGACGGCGCTGAAGCTGCCGTTCGCGCCGGTCGCGGTGCCCGCCAGCACCTGGTCGAGCGTCAGCCCGCCGGTGCCGAGAATATCCACGCTGCCCTTCACCGCGGAGAGCAGGCTCGCCTCGGTGTCGGTCAGCGCCTTCAGGTAGATGCCGCCGGCACTCGCGCTTGCCGACAGCTGCGCGGCGTTGAAGGCGAGCCGGCTCGTGGCACTGCCGATACCATTCGATGCGCTCAGCGACACTTCGGCGCCCGCGCCGGATGCGGCGAACTTGGTCTGGCCGTCGCCATTGTCGTTGATCGCGCCCAGTGAGGCGACGCCGCCGGCGGTGACGATGATCGAGGGCGCGTTCGAAGCCGCCGCATAGGACAGCGACGAATTCAGCTGGCCGATCGTCGCATCGCCCGTGGTGGTCACCGAGATCAGGCCGGCCGCGTTGATGGCCGAATAGGCGCCCATCGAGAGCGTCGCAGCGACCAGCGTCACACCGCCCGAGCTGCTGGTCGCAACCACGGGCGCCGTGCTGGTGCCGGCCGCGAAGGTCATGCCGCGGTTGGCGAGCAATTGCATCAGGCCGTCGCTGGTGATGCTGGTATTGATGGTGAGCGCGCCGCGCGCAGCGTTCAGCGTCAGGGCGCCACCGGCCGTCAGCGTCCCATAGGGACCGCTCGTGCCGACGGCGAGATCGCCGGTGACGGCGAGGATGCTGAGGTCGCCGACCGCCGAGCCGGTCACCGCGCCGGAGATATTCACCTGCAGCGGCTGGAAGGTCGAGCCGTTGAAGCCGATGTTGCCGCCGGCGCGCAGATCGAGGTCGGCGCCCAGGATGTGGATCGCCGTACGGTCCGTGAAGTCGGCTTCGGCGTAGATGCTGCCGGCCGCGGCGAGCTGGATCGCATTGCCGGCCGAGATGTTGCCGAGGATGAGATCGCCGGTGGTCTGCTTCACATAGATGCCTTGCGCCGACGAAACCTGGTCGAGCTGATCGTTGCTCGGATCGGCGAACGCGATCTGAAGCGCGTTCGTGTTGGTCGCGGGATTGCTTCCGGCGGCCCCGGGGGCGCCGACATTGCCGTGCTCGGCGATCAGGGTCAGGTTGCCGATATCACCTGAAATCACGGCGCCGCTCACATTGGCGGAGATGCTGGTCACGGCGTCGAGCTTGACGTCGCCGCGGCCGGTCACCTGGATGCCGTTGGCTTGCGCGGCCGCGATCGGGCCGTAACTGGCGGTGACGCCGCCGAGCGCGAGGCTGTTCTTGCTGCCGAGATAGATATTCGTCAGCGCCTTGGCCGAGATCGCGACCGGGTTGTCGACGACGACGAGGTTCTGCTGCGACAGGCTGACCGTGTAGGTCGTGACATGGGTCGTCGGGTCCGTGACCGCACCGACGGTGAGCTGACCGGGACCGGCGGTGGCGAGCAATCCCCTCTGCTCCGGCGTCAGTGACGAGGAATCGACGCTGGTGAAGGTGAACGTCTGGGGCGCGGCCGAATTGCCGACCGAGCCGCGCGGCGCGTACAGCATGATCTGGTTGGCGCTGACATTGGCCACGACGTTCTCGTCGATCGGCGGCGGTGCCGCGCCGACGGCCGACGACGACACCGTGTAGGCGAGCTGGCTCTGCGTCCACTGCGAGCCCGCGGTGATGATGCTGTAGACCCGCTCGGTCGAAGCGAGCGTGTAGCTGTAGTTCGCGTTGAAGTGGCCCGGTTGCAGGGCGGCCTGGAGCGCGGCGTTGGTCGGCAGGAACTGCTGATCCGTTGCCACGCCGTCAAACAGCTTGGTGAACAGGGTCGTCGAGAGCGAACTGCCGAACACTGTCCCCAGCGGATCCGTAGGCGCGGTGCCGAGCAATGTCGTCAGCGAGCTCTTGAGCTCGGCGGTGCTGATCTTACCGAGCAGGAACTGATCCCTCAGGAACCGCGTCGTGGCCTCGACCTGCATCTGCGTCGTCGTGACATTGGCGGGATCGATGCCGAGCTTGGCAGCCACCTGCGCCCGCAGCACGGTCAGCCCCACCGAGGTCGGGTTGTAGGTGCTGCCGTTCGTGAAGGCGATGTTCTTGAGCTGGAAGTAGTCGTTATAGGCCGACGTCACCATGGACTGGTAGCTGTTGACGGCGTTGGTGGCGGCGTTGCCGCTGAGCAGGTCGAGGCTGGCCCAGACGTCCTGCAGATGCTGGCTCTGCGCCTGGGTGAGACCGACCGCCGCCCGGCCATTGAGGATGCTGGCCTGGTTGCCGTCGGAGCCGGCGGCTTCCAGGAAGACCGGACCACCGGTCGACTGGATCGTGCCGAGGCGGAGATCGCCCTTGGACTGCACGATGTAGGTGCCGGTGGCCGAGGCGCTGTCGAGCACGCCGCCATCGACGGCGCCGCCCGCCTGAATCGTCCCCGTCGCCTGGATCACCAGCGGATTGATGTTGGTCAGGGTGGAGGCACCGTTGACGACGGCACTCGTCGCGCCGATGGCACCGGCGGTGGAGTTGATCTCGATGTTCTTGCCGATCACGACGGGATTGGCGACGTTGTAGGCCGATGCCGAGTTGATGTCGCCCGTCGCCGAGAGGAAGACGCTGCCCTGCGGCGTGGCGCCTGCCGAATTCACCTTCACGTGGTCGATCGACAGCGAGCCAGTGGCCGCGATCGCGATGTCGCGGTCGATCGTATCGGCCTTTAGGCTGCCGCCATAGACCTGGACCTGGACGGGAGCGCCATTGGTGCCGCGCGTGCCGATGCCGCCATCCGCCGACAGCGTCACGTTCTTGCCCGAGATCATCGGATTGTTGGCGTTCGCGCCTGATGTGATGGCCGAATTTGCGCCGGTCGCGATGACCGTCGTATCGCCCGAGAGGTTGTTGATCGGCCCGTTGATGACGATGCCGGAATTCGAGCTGACATTGACAGTGCTGGCGCCGCCGCCGCTGAACTGGATGTTGATCGGGTTCGACGCCTTGACCGTGTTGGTGAGCGTCAGGGTMAGGTGATCGTAGATCTGCTGGAACCAGTCGTAGTGACCATCCGCACCGCAGCACGCGCCAGCCGTCGTGTTGTAGCCACCGTTATGATAGCTGCCGGTCGCCGTGACCACTTCCTGGAAGTTCGCGGTCTGCAATTGGCCGGTGTTGCCGCCACCGCCCGTGGCCTGCATCACGTTCTCGACCAGGCTGACGGTGCGGGTCCAGTTGTCTCCGGACGCGTTCGGCGTGTAGTGCCAGCCATAGTCGAACTGCGTGCTGGTGGTCGGACGATCGAGCGTCGCCGTGTCGACCCACTGGTAGTACATGTTGGGCTTCACGGCATACTGGATGCCCGCTGTTCCGCTCATACCGCTCAGCATCCCGGCGGTGTACGAGCTCGCATTGACGCCGGCCGTCCTGTACGTCGACACCTGCTGGCCGCCCGACGCGGAGGGATTGTAGACGTACCACGTCGTCTGCTGCTGGAGCTGATCGACGATCTGGATCACACTGGGCGCGCTGACGCCGGTGTTGATGGTGTTGGTGACGAGCTGGAGCCCGGTCGTGTTGTTGACCGTGATCGTGCCCGCACCACCCTTGACCGCGATCGTGCCCTGGGCGGTGCCGTCGGTCGAGGTCGAGATGATCTTGCCGTTCAGATAGACGTAGCCGCCCGAGCCCTGCACCACGCCGTTCACCATGATCTGGTCGGTGAGCGCGTTGTACTTCACGCCGATCTTGATATCGCTGGAGAACTGCGTCGTCGCAGCCGCCGTGATGTCGTAATAGCTGCCGTTCCGCGCATTGGCCTGGGCCTGGGCGAAGTCCGCGCCATTGTTGCTGGTCTTGAGGCTGTTGATGGCGGACAGCACTCCGCCGCCGATATCGACCGAGTAATTGCTGCTCGTGCCGCTCTGGATGAGGCCGTTGACGTTGATGACCCCCGCCGAGATGATGATCGCTTGGCCGAGGATGAAGGGCCGATCCGTGGGGTTCTGGTACCCTGAAGGCGTAGTCGAGGCCCAGTTCGAGCTCGCGTTGGTGTTCGCGGTCCTCGGCGTGATCACGTCGTTCTGGATATTGACGACCTGGAAGTAGGCCGAGCACCCCACGCAATTGAACGGCGAGTAGTACGTGTCCGTGTGGGTCGTGGTCGAACCGTCGGGGTGTGTTGTAACGGTGTCGTGGGTCGTGTTGCTGAAAACGCCCTGGCCGGCATAGGTATTTTGTTGCCACGGCGCGGTCGAAATCTGCTGGACCGTCGGGCCTTCCATCGCCGCAAGCGTGGCGGTGCTGCCCACACTGCCGCCGCCTCCGTTGGGCGTGCCGTTGCCCGCCGGCAGGAAAATCGCCGAATAGAGCGACAGGCCGTCGTAATAGGTCATCAGCATGCGCGCGGTGAAGACCGTGCTGTTGGCGGCCGTCTGCTGGACGCCGCCATGGCCGTCGACGCAGCAATAATAGAAATACGGGTGCTGGCCGCCATCGCCGATATGCGGGCTGTACGCGTACTCGCCATAGGCGCCGAGATAGGTCGCCGCCGCCATCACCGCCGTCAGCGTGTCGTTGTCGGCCGGCTTGTATTCGACACCGGCCCATTGCGAGGTGACATCGTGGTTGGAGTTGTAGAAGCTGCCGACGCCGCCGAGGAAAATGAACGAGCCGTTGGGCGCCACCATCTGGATGGTCGCGGCATTGAGCGACTGCGACGCGACGACGCTGCCGAGCTGGCTGGTGATCTTGAGC
>NZ_JBFULT010000179.1:0-12748 GCF_054049755.1 Bradyrhizobium sp. P5_C11_2 | reverse complement strand
CATCATGGGCTGCACCGACGGCCGCGGCCTGTTCGCCGGCCTCGTCCAGCACCTGGAAAAGGCCGCGTGATTTCGTTCGTGTTGAAGCGGTGTCTCGCCGCGCTCGCGGCGGTTTCGTTCGCGACTGCCGCGTTCGCCCAGGATTTCCCCAAGCGCCCGATCACGATGATCGTGCCGTTCGCGGCCGGGGGCACCTCGGACGTGATCGCGCGCACGGTCGCCGAGCAGATGGGCATCGCGCTCGGCCAGACCATCGTGATCGAGAACGTCGCAGGCGCCGGCGGCTCGACCGCGCTGGCGCGAGCCGCTCGCGCCGAGCCGGACGGCTACACCATCGCGATCGGCAATGCCGGCACCAATGCTGCCACCTACACGATCTATCCAAAGCTGCCGTTCACGCCGGACTCCTTCGTTCCGATCGCGATGGTGGCGAAAACCTTCGGCATTCTCGCCGTGCGCAAGGATTTTCCGGCGAAGAACCTGAAGGAGTTCATCGCCTACGCCAAGGCCAACCCGGGCAAGATCAATCTCGGCCATGCCGGCGTCGGCTCCTCGAACTATTTGATCTGCAAGAGCTTCGTCACCGCCGCCGGGATCGACGCGACGCTGGTCGGCTATCGCGGCGCGGCGCCGGCGCTCACCGATGCGATCGGCAGCCAGATCGACGGCGTCTGCGATGCGGCAGCCTCCGTCTCGCAGTCGATCAGCGACAAGCTGGTGAGGGGGCTCGTGGTCGGCTCGACCGTGCGGCTGGCCTCGCTGCCCGATCTGCCCACGTCCGCTGAAGCGGGCCTGCCCGAATTCGAGGCGCAGGGCTGGAACGGCCTGTTCGCGCCCAAGGGCACGCCGCCGGCCGTCATTGCCAGGCTGAATGCTGCGGCGCGCACGGCGGTGGAGACGGACGCGGTGAAGAAGCGTTTTGCCGATCTGTCGACGGTCGCGCCCGACGACAACGAGCATGCGCCGGAGCTGCTTCAGCAGCTCGTGACGCGCGACGTCGAGAAATACCGGAAAATGCTCGCGGACGACGCCAAGTAGTTGCCGCGTCGCCTTGCGGCGTTGCGTCCGCCGCGACCCTCATGAACCTGCATCGCCGTCGGAGCGACTGATCCATCGCCATCAGGGCGCCGGCGCCCGTTATTTGATTGCTGTCGAGTGGGGCAACTCAAAGTTGTTTCGCCGTGGCAGTTGCGATATCAGGAAGCCTGCGCTGTCGTTGTGCTTCCGGATCTCACATGCCCGTCGCTCTGGTCGTTCTGCTGCTCGATATCACGTTGATTTATCACGCGTCGCGAACCGGGCGGCTGCAGCCCTGGGCCTTCATCATCCTGATGGTGCCGCTGATCGGCGCGCTGGCCTATATCGCGGTCGAGCTCATTCCCGAATGGTTCTCGAGCCCCGGCGCGCGGCAGGCGCGCCAGCGCGTCGCCAACCGGCTCGATCCGGAGAAGCGCTACCGCGAACTGTCCGACCGGCTTGCCGGCACCGACACCATTGCCAATCGCGCGGCGCTGGCCGAGGAGTGCGCGAAGGTCGGCCGCTTCGACGAGGCGGAAGCGCACTACGACCACATTCTGGCACTGCCAATGGGCCACGATCCCGCCTATGCGCTGGGCAAGGCGCAGGCCGCGTTTTCCGCCCATCGCGCGGCCGATGCGCTCGCGACGCTGGACGATCTCCAGAAGCAATGGCCGGATTTCGACTCGGCCGATGCGCATCTGTTGTACGCCCGCGCGCTGGCCGAAGTCGGCCGCCTCGACGAGGCGCTCGAGGAATATCATGCCGTCGCCGGCTACTTCCCGGGCGCCGAGGCGCGGGTCCGCTACGGCATGCTGCTGCAAATGGTCGGCCGCACCGCCGAGGCGCGCCTGGTCTTCAACGAGCTCCTGATCCAGATGCGGCGCGCGCCCAAATATCTGCGCGAGGCGCAGGCCGAATGGCTGTCGATCGCCGAGAAGCAGCTCTCGGCCTGAACGGCGCGCTTCAGCGCTTCTTCAGCCGCTCCGCCGGCACCGTCATCGCGGCGACGCCGGCCATGACCAGCAGCAGTCCCAGCGCCAGGTTCGACGGCACGCTCTCGCCGAGCAACAGCACGGACAGCCCGACGCCGATCGGGATGCGCAGATACCCTTGCGCGTTCGTGGTCAGCGTGCCGAGCCGGCCGAGGCACATGTAGAACAGCATCAGCCCGAGCGCGCTGGAGACGATGCCCATGACGATGGTGGCGATGATCGCCGTCGGTGTCGGATGCAGCGTCCAGGGCTGGTCGATGAGGAGCGAGGGCGGCAGCAGCACGAGGCCGCCGAACAGCAGCGAGCCGGCCGCCACCACCATTGGGTCGTATTCGGACAGCCGCAGACCGAAGATCGTCGCGCAGGCAAAGGAGATGGTGGCGAGCAGGATCGCGATCTCCGCCACGATCTCGCTGCCGAGGCCGTGCAGCGCATCGAGGCCGACGATGACGACTGTGCCGGCAAGACCGAGGATCGCGCCCGCGAGCTTCAGCAGCGTCGCCGGTTCATGCCGCGTGATCAGCGAGGTGATCAGGAAGGCGAAGATCGGCGTGGTTGAAGCCAGCACCACCGTGTTCGATGCGGGCACATAGAGCTGCGACCAGGTGATGATCAGGAACGGGAAGGTCGAGTTGATCAATTGCTGGGTCGCGAACAGCTTCCAGGCCCTGGCATCGGTCGGAATCCTGACGCCGCGCATCCACAGGATCGCGAACAGGAAGGCGGCCGCGATCAGCGAACGGGCGGAGATGAAGGTGATCGGCGGGATCGTGTTCAGCGCGAGCTTGGCCAGCGGATAGGTGGAGCTCCAGCAGCAGGCGAGCGCGAACAGCAGCGCATAGTCGCGCCAGCTGCGCGCGCCGGTGGCGGCCATGGACGGTAGCGGCGTTGATGCGGACGCCGTCGTGCGACCCGCCCCCGATGTGCTCTGCGGCACCTTGTTCTTGCTCCCCGGCGCGACCGCGCTTCTCGCAAGTCTGGGCGAGGGGGCGCCAAAAGGGAAGGCGTCGAGCTATGCGTTTGGCTGAGGGAGCGACTTCCGCTTGGCCCGCTTGATCGTCCCGGAAAAGGTGAACAGCCGGCGCTCGTCGGAGGTCATCTGCCCGCGCAGGAAGATCAACGAACCACCGGCGCGGGTGACCTCGCCGGTGCACTCGATCAGCTCGCCCTCGTGCCCGGCATCCAGGAACTCACAGGCGAAGTTGACCGTCACGCCGCGGCCGTTCAGCGCGTTCCGGCCGATCGCGAACAGGCAGTAGTCGGCGAAGGCCATGAAGCAGCCGCCATGGATGTTGCCGGAGCCGTTCAGGTGCTTCTTTTCGACCCGGAAGGCGCAGCGGACGCTGCCGTCCGCTTCCAGGCGGTGCCAGAAGGGACCGATATGGTTCTCAAAGCTGTCGCGGATCCAGGTCTGCCAGCCCTTGAACTCACCCTCGGTCGCGACATGCAGCTCGGGGCGGGGCGGAGCGGCCGTTTTGGTCAATTCGTGCAAGGAAATGGGCCTTCAATTGCGGGGCTTTAGCCCTTAAATCCGATCCGTCCGCGCCGTGCAATTCCCGTTCCCGCACCCCTCGGCCGCAAAACGTGGGACAGTGGGAAAATGCGCCATAAAGGGCTTTTCGCGAGGCCCCGATCTTCCTAAGAACGGCCAACGCCGCCGAAAGCCCCGAATCCATGAAGAATGAACCCAAGATCACCCCCGAACTGGTTGCCGCCCACGGGCTCAAGCCCGACGAATATGAGCGCATCCTGAAGCTGATCGGGCGGGAGCCGACCTTTACCGAGCTCGGCATCTTCTCGGCGATGTGGAACGAGCACTGCTCGTACAAGTCGTCGCGGATCCATCTGCGTGGCCTGCCGACCAAGGCGCCCTGGGTGATCCAGGGCCCCGGCGAGAACGCCGGCGTGATCGACATCGGCGACGGCCAGGCCGTGGTCTTCAAGATGGAGAGCCACAACCACCCGAGCTACATCGAGCCCTATCAGGGCGCGACCACCGGCGTCGGCGGCATCCTGCGCGACGTCTTCACCATGGGGGCACGCCCCATCGCCTGCCTCAACGCGCTGAGCTTCGGCGCGCCCGAGCATGCCAAGACCCGGCATCTGGTCTCCGGCGTGGTGGCCGGCGTCGGCGGCTATGGCAATTCCTTCGGCGTGCCGACCGTCGGCGGCCAAGTGCGCTTCCACACCCGCTATGACGGCAACATCCTGGTCAACGCGATGGCCGTGGGCCTCGCCGACGCCGACAAGATCTTCTATGCCGCCGCCTCCGGCGTGAACATGCCGATCGTCTATCTCGGCTCGAAGACGGGGCGTGATGGCATTCACGGCGCCTCGATGGCTTCGGCAGAGTTCGACGACAAGTCCGAGGAGAAGCGCCCGACGGTGCAGGTCGGCGATCCCTTCGCCGAAAAGCTGCTGCTCGAGGCCTGCCTCGAGATCATGGAGAAGGGCTGCGTCATCGCGATCCAGGACATGGGCGCGGCGGGCCTGACCTGTTCGGCGGTCGAGATGGGTGCCAAGGGCGATCTCGGCGTCGACCTCGATCTCGATGCGGTGCCGACCCGCGAGACCGGCATGAGCGCCTACGAGATGATGCTCTCGGAGAGCCAGGAGCGCATGCTCATGGTGCTCAAGCCCGAGAAGGAGCAGGAAGCCGAGGCGATCTTCAAGAAGTGGGGGCTCGATTTCGCCGTGGTCGGCTACACCACGCCGAGCAAGCGCTTTGTCGTCAAGCATGGCGGCGACGTCATGGCCGATTTGCCGATCAAGGAGCTCGGCGACGAGGCGCCGCTCTATGACCGCCCGCATGTCGCCTCCGCCGGGCTGCCGGTCGTGCACGCCCGCGACGTGCCGGCGCCGATGGGCGTGGGTAGCGCGCTGGAGAAGCTGATCGGCACGCCGGACCTATGCAGCAAGCGCTGGGTCTGGGAGCAGTACGACCACGTCATCCTCGGCAACACCATGCAGCGTCCCGGCGGCGACGCCGCCGTCGTGCGCGTGCAGGACGGGCCGAAAGGGCTGGCGCTGACCGTCGACGTCACGCCGCGCTACTGCGAGGCCGATCCGTTTGAGGGTGGCAAGCAGGCGGTGGCGGAAGCGTGGCGCAACATCACCGCGGTCGGCGGCAAGCCGCTCGCGATCACCGACAATCTCAACTTCGGCAATCCGGAGCGGCCCGAGATCATGGGCCAGTTCGTCGGCTGCCTGAAAGGCATCTCGGAGGCCTGCCGCACGCTGGACTTCCCGGTCGTGTCCGGCAACGTCTCGCTCTACAACGAGACCAACGGCCGCGCGATCCTGCCGACGCCCTCGATCGGCGGTGTCGGCCTGCTCGACGACTTCACCAAGTCCGCGTCGCTGGCCTTCAAGGCCGAGGGCGAGGCGATCCTGCTGATCGGCGAGACCCATGGCTGGCTCGGCCAGTCGGTCTACCTCCGCGATATCTGCGGTCGCGAGGAGGGCGCGCCGCCGCCGGTCGACCTCGCCGCGGAGAAGCGCAACGGCGATTGTGTGCGCGGCATGATCCATGCGGGCACCGCGACCGCCGCGCACGACCTCTCCGACGGCGGGCTCCTGGTCGCGCTCGCCGAGATGGCGATGGCAAGCGGCATCGGCGCGAAGCTGCTGGCAGCGCCCGCTGCGCTCGTCCCGCAAGCCTATTGGTTCGGCGAGGATCAGGCGCGCTATCTCGTCACCGTGCCGGAAACGGAAGCCGGCCGCGTGCTCGCCAAGATGCGCGGCTGCGAGGTGCCCTGCGTGCGGATCGGCACCACCGGCGGCGACGCGATCGCGATCGCCGGCGAGGCGCCTGTCGCAATCGACACGCTGCGTGCCTCGTTCGAGCGCTGGCTGCCGGAGTATATGGGCGGGAAGGCGGCGTAGCGACGCCACAATCTCAGACCCGTAGCCCGGATGGAGCGAAGCGTAATCCGGGATGGTACCCGCGGCGACAGCCCCCGGATTGCGCGGAGCCTGTCATCGGGCGGCGCTTCGCGCCGACCCGTTGGCTCCATCCGGGCTACGACCACTTCGCTGCGCTCGGAACGACGATAGGAGGCCGGTGCCGTTTCCTCAAAGCACCTTCGTCGCGCCCGGGATCTGCCGCAACGCTCGCGTCAGCGCCCAGCTCGCCGCGACTGTCAGTACAAACCCGATCGTGGCCTTGACGATCGCCGGCAGGTCATAGTCGAACAGCCAGTATTGCAGCCACAGTGCGATCGGATAGTGCACCAGGAACATGCCGTACGCGTCGCTCTGCATTGGATCGAGCAGCCTGGCTGAGCCTGATTGCCTGAACCTCTGGAAAAAGGCCAGGATCAGGAACATGATAGCCACGCTGAAGACAGCGAAGCAGATCGCGTAGAGCGCCTCATACCAGTTCRGCAGCGGCGACGGGTTGCCCAGGACTTCCCGCTTGATGGCGATCAGCCCCCACAGCAGGCAATACGGGACGATCGCCAGCACCATCCAGTCCCAGCTCACCTTCGCCATCCGGCCGTCTGCGGCGAGCAGCCCGCGATCCATTTGCGCAACGCCGATGCCGGCGCCGAAAAAGAAGTAGGTCGCATACAGCATCACGCGCCCGTGCTGCACCGAGAACGGCCCGAATTCGAACCAGCTGCTTGGCCCATAAATCATCAGCCCGGGAACGTAGAACGCCGCGGTAACGGCAAGCATCACCGCGAAGAACACCGCGGGCCGGCGGCGGCCGTGCAGCGAGAGGCGATTGATCGGATCGAGCAGATTGGGCGACAGCCGGTGCAGCAGGCAGGCAACCAGATCGAAGGCGAACAAGACCCAAAGGAACCAGATCGGCCCGCTCGGCCACGGGCCCTTCGTGATCATGTTCCAATAGTATTCCGAAAAGCCGATCTCGGGATGGTGCCGCAGCGAGATCGCGTAATAGGCGAGCGGAATGACCGTGAAGGCGCAGATCACGAAGGGTAAGCCAAGCCGAAGCAGGCGATCTGCCAAATAGCTCCGCGCTCCCTTCCGGGCGATACCGGACCAGGCGAACAGTCCCGACAGGAAGAAGAACATCGCCATGAAGAAACTGTCGGTGGCGAGCACGATCATGTCGAAGCCGAAGAAGTACTTCGGATCGGTATGACCGAAATAAGTATAGGGGATCACCGCGTGATGCAGCAGCACCACCAGCGTCAGGAAGGTGCGGGCGCGATCGAGCGACACATTGCGCGTCTTGCTCTTCGGCGCGGCGTGCACCTCTGCACCGATCGTCGCTGACTGTGACATCGTCATCGTGGCCGCCCCGGTCTCGCTCCCGTCCCGGCTAGACTTTGCCGCCGGGAACCCGATTCAGCAAGCGCCGTTTGTCCCCGCCTTGCCGGTCCGGTATCGCCAGGAACCAGCTCCACGCAGCGAAGTTAGCGTTCACGGATGGGTTGAGGGCCGCCGCGTGCGGCAGCTATCTCGGAGCTGGCGATGACGATCCTGAAATGGGCGCTGATCTTCCTGGTGATATCGATCGTGGCCGGCGTGCTCGGCTTCACCGGCATCTCCGCGGCCTCCGCAGATATCGCCCGCTTCCTGTTCTACGTCTTCGTCGTGATCTTCCTGGTGCTGCTGGTGCTCGGGCTCACGATCTTCAGGGCGTAGCCTGCGTCGTCATTCCGGGATGGTGCGCTAGCACCAGACCCGGAATCTCGAGATTCCGGGTTCGATGCTTCGCATCGCCCCGGAATGACGCCATCTCCAGCTACCCCACTTCCTCGATCTTGACCTTGTCCGGGTAGAACGCCAGGTGGCCGGTGATTTCGGTCATCGCCGGGAAGGGCGTCTCGTAGGTCCAGATGGCGTTGTCGAGCGTCTTGCCGTCGGCCTTGATGCTGTAATAGCTCGCATCCCCCTTGTAGGGGCAATGGGTGACACGGTCGGTGCGCTCGAGCAGCGCCATATTGGTGTCCTCCCGCGGCACATATTGCACCGCCGGGTATCTGGCCTCCTTCAACGTCAGCGCCTTGGTGGTCTCCGCGATCACGATGTCGCCCGCCGTCACGCGGACGCGCCGGGGGGTGGGGGTGATGGTGATGGGGTGGTCGGGCCCTGGGAGCTTCATGATTTCACGCCTTTTCGATCAATCTGCCGCGCGCGGCACTTTGTCGTGCCTTTATCCTGATGGGATCACGGATATAGTACCTGAAGGCGTGACGTAGAAGGCCGTTCACGCTAAGTTTGGCCCTGCCGGCAAGTTTGGTTTTGCAGATCCGGACCCCGGCAGCGATTCGACGACGACGAGGCTGATTTGCAGCCGAGACAAGGAGCACGACCCGAATGCCCATGGACGCCCACGATATCGAGGCGATGATCAAGGCAGCGATCCCCGATGCCGAGGTGACGATCCGTGACCTCGCCGGCGATGGCGACCACTACGCCGCGACCGTGATCTCGGAATCCTTCCGCGGCAAGTCCCGCGTCCAGCAACACCAGATCGTCTATCAGTCGCTGCGCGGCCAGATGGGCGGCGTACTGCACGCGCTGGCGCTGCAAACCGGGGTGCCGGGCACCTGATCTGACGGGCACCTGATCTGATCGCGTGACGAGGGAACGGTGATGGCTGCGGACAATCCGCGCGGCGCGATGTTTCGTGTGATCGTGCCGAACCAGCACAGCCGCGTCACCAATGCCGAGCTGTTCTTCGACCTCGTCTTCGTCTTCGCCATCACGCAAGTCTCGCACACGCTGCTGCACCACTTCACGCCGCTCGGCGCGGTGCACGTCATGGTGCTGTTTCTCGCCGTATGGTGGGTGTGGGTCTACACGGCATGGGTCACCAACTGGCTCAACCCCGAGCTGACGCCGGTCCGCGTCATGCTCTTCTCAATGATGCTGGGCGGCCTCGTGCTGTCAACCACGATCCCGACCGCGTTCGAGGGGCGCGGCTTGTGGTTTGCGATTGCCTATGCGGCCATGCAGGTCGGACGCACCGCCTTCTGGATGTTCGCAACCCCGCGGCATCGGACGGCGGTGCGGCACAACRCGATCCGCATCCTGACATGGCTCTCGATCTCCGCGGTCCTGTGGATCGCGGGCGGGCTGTCCGAGGGCGAAACCCGGCTATGGCTGTGGATCGCGGCGGTCACGTGGGAATACATCTCGCCGGCGGCACGCTTCTGGGTCCCCAGGCTGGGCTTCTCATCGGTCGAGGCCTGGGCGGTCGAAGGCGGCCACATGGCCGAGCGCTGCGCCGGCTTCATCATCATCGCGCTCGGCGAGGCCGTCGTCGTCAACGGCGCGACCTTTGCCGAGCTGGACTGGACCGCGGACAACATCCTCGCCTTCGTCTCGGCGCTGGTCGGCAGCATCGCGATGTGGTGGATCTATTTCCACAAGGGCGCGGAAGCCGGCTCAGAGCGGATCTCGAAGACCACCGAATCCGGCCGGCTGGCGCGGCTCGCCTACACCTATCTGCACATGCCGATCGTCGCCGGCATCATCCTGACCGCGGTCTCGGACGAACTGGTGCTGAAGCATCCGACCGGGCATTCCGATGTCAGGACCATCGTCAGCACGGTCGGCGGGCCGCTGGTGTTTTTGGTCGGCACTATCCTGTTCAAGCACGCGATCCGCGGCTTCCTCCAGCTCTCCCACGGCATCGGCATCATCGCGCTCGCGGTGCTGTGGTGGTTCGCGTCGGAGCTGTCGCCGCTCTGGCTCTCGGTCGCGACCACGGTCATCATGATCTTGGTCGCGGTGTGGGAATCGGTGTCGCTGGGGTCGACGACCGAGGAGGCGGAGGAGCATTGACCCGGCGCCCCGGGCGCCGAAGCGTTTACTCCGCCACCTCCAACGCATGCACCGAGAACATCTTGGCCGCGTCCGTCCAGCTCTCGCGCACCCGCCAGCCGGCGCCCTGCGCCAGTGCGGCGAAGCGTTCGAGGCTGTATTTGTAGCTGTTCTCGGTGTGGATGCTCTCGCCGGGGCGGAACGAGAAGCTGGTGCCGAGCAGGCGAACGGTCTGGCTCTTCTTGCTGATCAGATGCATTTCGATGCGGTGCCGCTCGCGGTTATAGATCGCGCGATGGGTGAAGGCGGAGAGGTCGAAATTGCCGCCGAGCTCGCGGTTGATGCGCACCAGCACATTGAGGTTGAAGCGCGCGGTGACGCCGGCGGCGTCGTTATAGGCGTCGTGAAGAACCCGCTCTTCCTTTTCGAGGTCGGCACCGATGATCATCTGTGCGCCGCGGCCGAGGATCTCGCGTGCGCTGTTCAGGAAGGCTTGCGCCTCGTGCGGCTCGAAATTGCCGATGGTCGAGCCCGGGAAGAAGCCGACCTTGGGCATCGATGCCACGGCCTTGGGCAGCTCGAACGGCGTGGTGAAGTCGGCCGCCACCGGATGGATGCCGAGTGAAGGGAAGTCCCGCTTGAGGCCGTTCGCCTGCGCCTTCAGGAAGTCGCCGGAGATGTCGACGGGGACATAGGCCGCGAACTTGCAATGACTGAGCAGCAGGCGGACTTTTGTGGTCGCGCCCGCGCCGAATTCGACGAGTGCGGCGTGCTCCGGAATGATCTTGGCGATCTCGCCGCCGCGTTCCCTCAGGATCGATAGCTCGGTGCGGGTCGGATAATATTCCGGCAGGCGCGTGATCGCCTCGAACAATTCCGATCCGGTCGCGTCATAGAAATATTTCGGCGACAGTTTTTTCGGCTGTTGCGAGAGGTCCTCGATGGCCTCGCGGGCAARGGCGGTGGTCTGCTCGTCGGGAAGATGGGCTTCGGCCAAAGCGCTGGCGTGCACATTCATGATACTCTCCTGAACGCGCTGTCCGGCGCGTATCTATCGTCGGATTAAAGACTAGACGTAATCGGCGAGCCGCAGTCCGGTGAACTGCCAGCGATGGTGCGGATAGAAGAAGTTGCGATAAGTAATACGGCTATGTCCTTCGGGAGTTGCAAGCGAGGAGCCACGCAGCACCAGCTGGTTGACCATGAACTTGCCGTTGTATTCGCCGAGTGCGCCTTCGATGGCGCGGTAACCCGGGTAGGGCGAGTAGGACGACCGTGTCCACTGCCAGACGATGCCGAAGGCATCGTTGAGCTGGCCCGCGCGGGCGGCGACCTCCCATTCCATCTCGGTCGGCAGATGCTTTCCCGCCCAGCGCGCGAACGCATCGGCCTCGTAATAGCTGACATGGCAGACGGGGGCGTCGGGATCGACCGGCTTGAGGCCGGCGAGCGTCATCACCTGCCAGGCGCCATCGACCTCGCGCCAATGACCCGGAGCCTGCCAGTCTTCCTTGCTGGCGGCGGCAAAGCCGTCCATCAGCCACAGCGTTGCTTTGGCGTAGCCACCGTCGCGCATGAAGGCGAGCCATTCGCCATTGGTGATGAGATTGCGTGCGATCCTGACCGGGCCGACGAGGGCGCGGTGGGCCGGCCTCTCGTTGTCGAAGTGGAAGCTGTCATCGACATGGCCGACGGTGTGGATGCCTTCGTTGAGGATCAGCCATTCATCGCCGGTGCGCGTCGCGGACGGAAAGCGCCAGTCCGGGTCGTAGGCCGGATAGACCGGGTTCTGCGCGAAGGCGTGCAGGATGTCGGTGAACATCAATTCCTGATGCTGCTGCTCGTGATTGAGCCCGACCTCGACCAGCGGCGCGATGGCACGGAGCTTGTCCTCGCCGGCCTCGCGGAAGAATTTGACGACCGCAGCATCGACATATCGACGATAGGCGCCGACCTCGCTCGCGCCGGGCCGGGTGATGTCGCCACGGTGATTCCGGGCATGACGGGGCCCTGCGCTGACGTAGTAGGAATTGAACAGGAACGCGAAATCGGGGTGGAAGGGCTGGTAGCCCGGGCAGTGCTCGCCGAGCAAAAATTGCTCCCAGAACCAGGTGGTGTGGGCGCGGTGCCATTTCGCCGGGCTCGCATCCGGCATGGACTGGATCTGCTGGTCCTCGGGCGAGAGCGGCGCGGCCCGGTGCTCGGTCTCGTTGCGGACGGCGAGAAACCCGTCCTCCAGCCGCTGGGCGAGATTGCCCGGGTCGGAGGACGGTGACGAAATTGGCGGGGCCGTGGCGGAGGCTGGTTTCGTCACGTTTTTCTCCAGACAGGACAAGAGAACGTTGTTGGCGTTGCCCGGTTCCAAAACCAAGGTTCGTCCTAGATAGGGGCTCCGTTACGGTATGAAAGTCCTCCCCGGCGATGATATTAGCGTCATCAGCCCATGCGCCCGCCGGGGGGGCGGACCGGCTTTCCGGGTCCTGTCGCCGCCATTTTACTTTGGATGCACAACGGTTTGGGCTACATATATGGCAAGGTATCGGGTTAAATCGGCTGAGCCGGCCCGAAGTGATCGTTGAGGGCTCCGCCCCGGAAGGACATGGATATGAGCATCGAGGAATTCATCGCCAACGAAGTGAAGTCGAACGACGTGGTTCTGTTCATGAAGGGCACGCCGCAATTTCCGCAGTGCGGTTTCTCCGGCCAGGTCGTCCAGATCCTCGACCATCTCGGTGTCGGCTATAAGGGCCTCAACGTTCTCGAATCCGCCGAGCTGCGCAACGGCATCAAGACCTTCTCCAACTGGCCGACCATCCCGCAGCTCTATGTGAAGGGCGAGTTCGTCGGCGGCTGCGACATCATCCGCGAGATGTTCCAGGCCGGCGAATTGCAGCAGCTCCTCTCCGAGAAGGGCGTCGCTGTCGCGGCCTGACGCGTGACCACGCTGACGCGCCGGATCGGCGGCGCGGAGCTTGAGGTCATCGTTGCTG
>NZ_JBFULT010000178.1:0-12764 GCF_054049755.1 Bradyrhizobium sp. P5_C11_2 | reverse complement strand
GCGAAAGAGATCGCGCAGTCGCTGTCCGGCTTCACCGTCGTGGTGACGAAGTCGACGGTTCCGGTCGGCACCGGCGACGAGGTCGAGCGCATCATCCGCGARACGAAYCCTGMGGCCGAYGTSGTSGTCGCCTCSAAYCCCGARTTCCTGCGCGAGGGCGCSGCGATCCGCGACTTCAAGTTCCCSGAYCGCGTCGTCGTCGGCACYTCCGACGAGCGCGGCCGCAAGGTGATGGGCGACATCTACCGCCCGCTGTCGCTGAACCAGGCGCCGCTGATGTTCACCGAACGCCGYACCGCCGAGATGATCAAATACGCCGCGAACGCGTTCCTCGCGACCAAGATCACCTTCATCAACGAGATCGCCGATCTGTCCGAAAAAGTCGGCGCCAACGTCCAGGAGGTCGCGCGCGGCATTGGCCTGGACAACCGCATCGGCACCAAGTTTYTGCATGCCGGCCCGGGCTTCGGCGGCTCCTGCTTCCCGAAGGACACCAAGGCGCTGATCAAGATCGCGCAGGATTACGACGTGTCCTTGCGCATCGTCGAATCCGTGCTCGCGGTCAACGAGAACCGCAAGCGCGCGATGGCGCGGAAAGTCAGCCAGGCGCTCGGCGGCTCGCTGCGCGGCAAGACCATCGCCGTGCTTGGCCTCACCTTCAAGCCCGACACCGACGACATGCGTGATGCGCCGTCGATCCCGCTGGTCACCGGCCTGCTCGACATGGGCGCCAAGGTGCGGGCGTTCGATCCCGTCGGCATGGAGCAGGCCAAGGGCGAGCTTCCCAGCATCACCTATTGCGAGGACGCCTATTCCTGCGCGCAGGGCGCCGACGCGATCGTCATCGTCACCGAATGGGTGCAGTTCCGTGCGCTCGACCTCGACCGGCTGAAGGCGACCATGACGCAGCCCGTCGTCGTCGACCTCCGCAACATCTACCGCCCGGAAGAGATGGCCGCGGCCGGCTTCACCTACGAGAGCATCGGGCGGCCGTCCCAGGCCTAGCGCGACGCTGAGCTCCAAGACGTCGCGCTCGCCCGGTCTCGAGGCGAGCGCAGCATTTTCCAATGCGCTATGGTCCGTTCGAACAGGGCTGCGGCGCTTTGCGCCGCCAGCCTCGCTGCCGCCATGGGGATGGTCATGACCGACGACACGCACACGATCCGGAGTGGCGGGCTCACCGCGACCATCAAGGCGCAAGGCGCCGAGCTGTGCTCGCTGAAGAATGCTGCCGGTGTCGAATTCATCTGGCAGGCCGGGCCGGCCTGGCCGCGCCATGCGCCGCTGCTGTTTCCGATCGTCGGGCGTCTCGTCAATGACGAGATGCGGCACCGGGGCAAAACCTACCGGATGACCCAGCACGGCTTTGCGCGCGACAACCGCTTTGCCTGGGCGGAACGTGGCGAGAGCCGCTGCGCGCTGGTGCTGGAAGACAGCGAGGCGACGCGCGCGCTCTACCCGTTCGCGTTCCGTCTGGTTGTGACCTACACGCTCGACGAAGCCGGCCTCGATGTGGCGCTGAAGATCGTCAACACCGGTGAGGAGACCTTGCCGGCGTCGCTCGGCGGTCATCCCGCCTTCAACTGGCCGCTTCAGCCCGACTTGCCCAAGGAGAGCTACGCGCTGACGTTCGCGAACGAGGAGTCATCTCCGGTTCGCCGTGTCGATGGCGGACTGCTGCTCGCGGCAACGGATCCGAGCCCCGTCCGAGGCACTGTGCTTCCACTGTCGGAATCCCTGTTCACAGTCGACGCCGTCATCTTCGATCGCATCAACAGCGATGCGGTCCGCTATGCGGCCGGGCAGGGCGCCGGGCCTTGGCTCAAAATGTCGTGGCGCGGCTTTCGCGAGCTCGGCGTCTGGTCAAAACCGTCGGGCGCGCCGTTCCTCTGCATCGAGCCCTGGCGCGGTTATGCGAGCCCTAAAGGCTTCGACGGTGAGTTCAGCGACAAGCCGGGCCTGATGCACATCGCAGCTGGCGCGGACGAAGAGCTGTCGTACCGGATCGAGGTCGGATCGTCCTGAGGCGGCAGGTCAAGCGCCGGCACCGCGGCTGTTCAGACGACACCTGCCGCGGCCACGGCGTCCGCGCGCGGCGTGGTCTTGGCCGCTGAAGAGGTCAGGCGATGCGCGAGATCCTGCGCGCGCCGCTCGATCAGATGCCATGTCGCGCGCGCGACGACATAGCTGAGCGCCGCGGTGGCGACATAGGCAATCAGCAGCGAGACCAGCCCGTTCGCGAGCGGCCAGACCTGGCGCAGGCCGTAGATCACCGCGAAGTGCGACAGGTACATCGAATAGGAATTGCGGCCGAGCGCCTCGAGCGGCCACCAGCGGATCGCAAGGCTGATGCAGCCGACCACGAGCGCGCCGAGGACGAGGTTGATCATCAGATAGTTGAATTCATGCGAGCCGGTCGCGCGGTCTGCGGCGAAGGACAGCGCAATGAAGGCGGCGAAGATCGCCGCGTCCGATTTCGCAAAGCCGTCGCGCAGCGAGAAGAACAGCGCGCAGCCGACCAGGAAGATCGGGAGCTGGTTCAGGAAGCTGATGTGCAGCGCGTTCCAGACGAAGGCCTCGTTGCCGGGGCCGTAATAGGCCGAGAACAGCGCGAAGGCGAACGGCTTGAACAGGCAGACATTGACGAGATGCAGCGCGATCGCGAGCGCCAGATAAAGATGGCGGCGCGATCCGAAGGCGGTGATCACGAACGGAAAGACGAGATAGAACGTCATCTCCGCGGCGATCGACCAGTCGCCCGGCACGACGCTGTTGACGCTGTCCGGCCAGAAGCCATGCAGGAACGTCGCGGTCAGGATCACCTGGAGCGGCCCGATGCCGTTGGGCGCGTTGTAGCTCGGCCCCGTGCCGTTGACGACGAGATAGAGCGGGATCGCGAGCCAGAACAGCGGCGCGATGCGCAAAAATCTGCGGATGTAGAATTTGCGGGTCGGGTTCGTTTCCGAGGCGCGCTGCGTCCACATCAGGCACATCGTCATGGCGCTGACGAAGTAGAAGATGTTGACGCCGACCCAGCCGCACATGAAGGTGAAATCGATCGCCCGGATGCCGGACGGAAACGACTGCGAGACGTGGATGGCCATCACGCCGGCGATGCCAAGACCGCGCAGGACGTCGAGGGAGTGCGAACGGCCGAAGGGCGTTGCGCCGCCATCGGTCCGACCGGCAGCCAACCGGGCCTGCCCCTGCATCAAATTGCTCCGTGGTTTCGCAACCGCCTCGCCCTGCGAGGCAGGACCATAAAGACGCAGGCGCCGATTCCGAAGCCGAAGACTCCGTTTACGTTAACCAGCGGTTGAACCTCGGCCTGGATAGCCGGATCCCGACATGTCCCCGGCGGGTTCCCTGGGGACGATGCGCAAAATGAGAAGTGTGGGGCAATTCATACTTAATACTTCAATATCGTGACCAATATTGTTTGGGCATCACAACGCGCCTATTATTCTGGCGGGCAATTTCGGGGGCTCGAATACGCCGTGAATGTACGTTCACAGGACAGCGCATCGCTGGGCGACCTGAAGTTCCAGGTCGGATCACAAGCACACAGGACATCCAAGACCGTGGCTGACTCCGCATTTCAGGAAATGCGGCCGCTCGGCCGCGAGCGCCTGATCGTCGTCGAGGACGATCCGGTGACGCGGACGATGCTGGTCGGCTATTTCAGCGAGAACAATTTCGACGTGGTCGGCGCCGGCTCCTGCGCGGAATGCCGCCAGGCGTTGCGGGCGCGCACCGATCTCGTCTTCCTCGACGTGCAATTGCCAGACGGCGACGGTTTCGAGCTCGCCAAGGAAATCCAGGCGACCAGCAACGCGGGCATCATCTTCGTGACCCGCCGCGACACCGACGTCGACCGCATCCTCGGCCTCGAGATAGCCGGCGACCACTACGTCACCAAGCCGATCAATCTGCGCGACCTGCTCGCGCGTGCGCGCAGCGTGCTGCGGCGGCGCTCGATCGACCGCAAGGCGGCGCGCAACCACAATTCGATCGCCTTCGGCGACTGGATCATCGACCTGACGCGGCGCGAGCTGCTCGGCAGCGACGGCAAGCCCGTATCGTTGACGCGCGCCGAATTCGACCTGCTCGCGGCCCTCGTCGGTGCCGACGGAAGGCCGCTCAGCCGCGACTATCTGATCGAGGTCGTCAGCAACCGCCAGGCCGAGGTCGACATCCGTACGGTCGATGCGCTGGTGGCGCGGCTGCGCCGCAAGCTCGTCGGCAGCGGCACGCCGGTCATCGCCACCGTCACCGGCGTCGGCTACAAGCTCGCGCTGAGCGAGCGCCTCTAGCGTCACCTGTCGAGAGGTTCGATTCACCCCGGCCGCCTATCGCGCGCGGGCGCTCCGGTCGGTGGGTTGCGCAGCCCCGGCCAGCCGGTCGTCGACCGCATAGAGCGTGCAGCTGGGCGACCATTTCATGCAGGCCGCGAGCGAATCGCGCTGGGCGTCGTCGATCGTCGTGCGTCCCGAACGCCAGCCGTAACCGCCATTGGGCGACACGGCAAAGGCCTTGTGCGGCATCGTGCTGGCGAGATAGCGCGCGAACTCGGCGCGCGCGGCCGCATTGAGCTGGCTCGGCGGCGGCAGCGGATCGGGCGGGCTCAGGATGTCGCGGCTGCCGAGCGCGTGCTCGCGCAGGAAGGCGTCGACGAACGGCGTCCATTGCGGGCGGCCCACCACCGAATAGAGATAGTGGCCGTCCTCGCCGTAAGGCGGTGCCGCGATGAATTTCGCGTTGCCGCCGCTTGCGCGAAATCCGTCATGGAGCCGGCGCGCGAGATCGGGACCGAAGAACGAATCGTTGGTCGCATAGACCCACAGCATCGGCACCCGCGAGGTCCTGCCGAAAGTGGCGAAGGCCTGCACCAGCCCATCCGGATTGCAGACATCGTCATCGTCGCGCGAGCCGCGGCCGCCGGCGAAGCTGATCGCGGCCACCAGCCCGGGCGGCGCCTGTGCGGTCAGTGCGACGGTGGCGAGCCCGCCGGCGGAATGGCCGGCCGCGATCATGCCTGTCGTCGTGACGTCGGCTCTACGCGCCATCGCATCGATCGCGGCGCGCAAATCCGCGACCGCGACCGCCGCTGCCGGCAGATAGGCGGCGTTGGCGCAGGCACCGACGCTGTCGACGCGGCCGCCCGGCGAGGTGCCGTAGCCGCGGCGCATCACGATCAGCGCGGCAAAGCCGCGCCGGGCATATTCGAGCGCGATGCCGAAATATTTATGCGCCGACATCGTCGCGCGGTTGTCGAAACTGCGCGGCGAGCCGTGGCTGAGCAGCGCGAGCGGATAGCGTTTTGGCCCCGCCGGGCGGACCAGGAAGGCCTCCAGCCCCTGCGGCCCGGCCTCCGCCATCGGGATGCGGAGATCCTCGGTGTAGAACTCCGCGGCGCGCGCGGGCGCGCCGGCCACAACGAGGCTGGCGATCAGCAGGAGCAGCTTGCCCGAGAGCATCATGGGACGATTCGAAGAGCCTCGAAAGTGCGGAGCATAACGGATTCTGAGTTCGGACGTGAGCACGCAACAATCTTGGTGTCGTCCCGGCGAAGGCCGGGACCCATACGCCGCAGCAATAGTTTTGCGGAAACTCGGAGTTGCCAGCTCGCTCCCGCAACCACTCCCTGTGGCTATGGGTCCCGGCCTTCGCCGGGACGACAGCGGAGGATGAGGCGCCGCCTCATCATCGCCCAAGGAACGCCTCCCCATCGCGCGGGTTGTGCCCTTGGCGGGGGCCCGGCCGATGCTATGGTGGCCCGCAATCTCTGCACGATCAGGACGAGGGTATCTCCAGTGGCTGAAGTTCATCCCGCGGCGGGCAAATTGGTCTCGCCGGACGCGCTCACCAACATTCCGCGGCTGGTGACGGCCTATTTCGCCAACAAGCCGGATGTTGCGGATTCCGCGCAGCGGGTGGCGTTCGGCACCTCCGGCCATCGCGGCACCTCGCTCAAGAACACTTTCAACGAGGGTCACATCCTGGCGACCACGCAGGCGATTTGCGACTACCGAAAGGAAAAGGGGCTGACCGGCCCTCTCTTCATCGGCATCGACACCCACGCGCTGGCCGAGCCGGCGCTGGTCAGCGCCGTCGAGGTGTTCGCGGCCAACGGCGTCGATATCATGATCGACAAGGACGGCGGCTACACGCCGACGCCGGTGATCTCGCACGCGATCCTGACCTACAATAAGGGGCGCACGTCCGGTCTTGCCGACGGCGTCGTCGTCACGCCGTCACACAATCCGCCGGAGGACGGCGGCTACAAATACAATCCGCCGCATGGCGGGCCGGCCGACACCGACGTCACCGGCGTCGTCGAGAAGCGCGCCAACGCCTATCTCGCCGACGGGCTCAAGGGCGTCGCGCGCATGGACTATGCCAAGGCGAAGAAATCCGCGCACGTCCACGCCTACGACTTCATCACGCCCTACGTTGCCGATCTCGGCAACGTCGTCGCTCTCGACCTGGTCAGATCCGCCGGCATCAATATCGGCATCGATCCGCTCGGCGGCGCCGCCGTGCATTACTGGCATCCGATCATCGAACGCTACGGCCTGAAGGCCACCGTCGTGAACGAGGCGATCGACCCGACCTTCCGCTTCATGACGGTGGACTGGGACGGCAAGATCCGCATGGACTGCTCGTCGCCCTACGCGATGGCGAGCCTGATCGCGATGCGCGACCGCTTCGACGTCGCCTTCGCCAACGACACCGACGCCGACCGTCACGGCATCGTGACGCGCACCGGCGGCCTGATGAATCCGAACCATTATCTTGCGACCGCGATTTCCTACCTGTTCTCGCACCGCCCGAACTGGGGCGGGAGTGCTGCGATCGGCAAGACCGTGGTGTCGAGCTCGATCATCGATCGCGTCGCCAAAAAACTCGGCCGCAAGCTGGTCGAGACGCCCGTGGGCTTCAAATGGTTCGTCGACGGCCTCGTCGGCGGCTCGTTCGGCTTCGGCGGCGAGGAGAGTGCAGGCGCCTCGTTCCTGCGCCGCGACGGCACGGTGTGGACCACCGACAAGGACGGCATCATCCTCGGCCTGCTCGCCGCCGAGATCATGGCCAGGACCGGCCGCGATCCGAGCCAGCTGTTCGGCGATCTCACCGCCGAACTCGGCGTGCCCCATTACGCGCGCATCGACGTCGCCGCCACCGCGCCGCAGAAGAATATTTTGAAGTCCGTCACGCCCGAGCAGCTCGGCCTCAAGGACCTCGCCGGCGATCCGGTCCGGGCAACGCTCAGCAAGGCGCCCGGCAACGGCCAGCCCTTCGGCGGCATCAAGGTCGAAACCGATTTCGGCTGGTTCGCGGCGAGGCCGTCGGGCACCGAGGATGTCTACAAGATCTACGCGGAAAGCTTCCGCAGCACCGAGCACCTGAAGCGGATTCAGGAAGAGGCTCAGGCCGGGCTCAAGAAGGTGTTCGGGGCGTAACTGCCGACGCAGCCGCCTTCTTACCCTCCAGGGGGGGTGTTCCGTATCGCGCGCTGTCATCACCCGCGAAAGCGGGTGATCCAGTACGCCGCGACGCCAGTTGTGCGACAACGACCGCCGCGGAGTACTGGATTCCCCGCCTTCGCGGGGAATGACTTGCGGTTAAGTCTGTATACATAGCCTCGCATTTAGGTATTACAGTACGCCATATTCGGTCTTGAATCATTCCATCCCTCCGCTATTGTATACATAACGTATTCATAAGCCTTGGGAGTGAGACCGGTGACAAAACCCTTCCCGATGAATGCCTGGTACGCCGCCGCCTGGGACGCCGACGTCAAGCCGGCGCTGCTGCCGCGCACGATCTGCGGCAAGCATGTCGTGATGTACCGCAAGGCCGATGGCTCGGTGACCGCGCTGGAGGACGCCTGCTGGCACCGCCTGRTGCCGCTGTCCAAGGGCCGGCTCGAAGGCGACACCGTCGTCTGCGGCTATCACGGCCTGAAATACAATGCGCAGGGCCGCTGCACCTTCATGCCCTCGCAGGAGACCATCAACCCGTCGGCCTGCGTCCGCGCCTATCCCGTGGTCGAGCGGCACCGCTACATCTGGCTCTGGATGGGCGATCCCGCGCTCGCCGATCCGGCGCTGGTGCCCGACATGCACTGGAACCACGATCCGGCCTGGGCCGGCGACGGCAAGACCATCCGCGTCAATTGCGACTATCGCCTCGTGCTCGACAATCTCATGGACCTCACCCACGAGACTTTTGTGCACGGCTCTTCGATCGGAAATGACGCTGTTGCGGAAGCTCCGTTCGACGTCACCCATGGCGAGAAGACGGTGACCGTGACGCGCTGGATGCGCGGCATCGAGGCGCCGCCGTTCTGGGCCAAGCAGCTCGGCAAGCCCGGCCTCGTCGATCGCTGGCAGATCATCCGCTTCGAGGCGCCGTGCACCATTGCGATCGACGTCGGCGTGGCGCCGACCGGGACCGGCGCGCCGGAAGGCGACCGCTCGCAGGGCGTCAACGGCTTCGTGCTCAACACCATTACGCCGGAGACCGAGAAGACCTGCCATTACTTCTGGTCCTTCGTCCGCAACTATCGCCTCGGCGAGCAGCGCATCACCACGGAGATCCGCGAAGGCGTCTCCGGCATCTTCCACGAGGACGAGCTGATCCTCGAAGCGCAGCAGCGCGCGATGGACGAGAACCCGGATCGCGTCTTCTACAACCTCAACATCGATGCGGGTGCGATGTGGACGCGCAAGCTGATCGACAAGATGGTCGCGAAGGAAAACCCGCCGCAGCACCTCCAGGCCGCGGAGTAGCTGACATGGCCGAGCGCGAGGTCGACCGCTCCGTCTCGCAGACCGTGAAGGCGCAGCTCGCGTTGCGCGACCAGATCCTGTCGGGGTCTCTGCGTCCCGGCGAGCGCATCTCCGAGCTCCAGGCGGTGGAGACCACCGGCGCCTCGCGCACGCCCGTGCGCATGGCGCTGGTGCGGCTGGAGGAGGAGGGCCTGTTGGAGGCGATCCCCTCCGGCGGCTTCATGGTGAAGGCGTTCTCCGAGCGCGACATCTCCGATTCCATCGAGCTGCGCGGCACGCTGGAAGGCCTCGCCGCGCGCTTCGCGGCCGAGCGCGGCGTCTCCGCGCGCGAGCTCGAGCCGCTGAAGGAGTGTCTCGCCGCGATCGACGAGTTGCTGCGCCAGGTGCCGATCTCGGTCGATGCGTTCTCGTCCTACGTCACGCTGAACGCGCGCTTCCACGCGCTGCTCACCGAATTGTCGCGCAGCCCGCCGCTGATCCGCCAGATCGACCGCGCCTCGGCGCTGCCGTTCGCGTCCCCCAGCGGTTTCGTGATGGCGCAGTCGGCGCTGCCCGAGGCGCAGC
The DNA here is from genome assembly GCF_054049755.1 of Bradyrhizobium sp. P5_C11_2. Classification (NCBI taxonomy): domain Bacteria; kingdom Pseudomonadati; phylum Pseudomonadota; class Alphaproteobacteria; order Hyphomicrobiales; family Nitrobacteraceae; genus Bradyrhizobium; species Bradyrhizobium sp. P5_C11_2. The sequence goes on along the minus strand of NZ_JBFULT010000178.1, from coordinate 3,408 downwards.
AGATTTTGATCATCGGGCAGGAGCATCATCGCGTCGTGATCGACGCCATCGAGAACCGCGAAGGCGCGCGCGCCGAAGCGGTGATGCGCGAGCATGCGCGGCTTGCCGTGCGCAATTTGCGGCTCGCGCTGCGCAACCGGACCCATCTCGACCTCTTGCCGGCGCTCGCGCTGATCAAGACCGCAACCGATTGAGGGCAGTCACCATGCGCTTCATCGAAACCTGGACCCCGGCCACGCTGGTGTCGACCCGCGATCTTTCGCCCGGCATCCGCGAATTCCTGATCCTGCCCGATCAGTTCGACGGTGCCGCCTATCCGGTCGGCAGCCACATCAATGTCAGCGTCAGCATCGACGGCCTGCCCGAGACGCGATCCTATTCGCTGGTCGGCGAGGCCTCGTCCCGCGGCTTCCGGATCGCGGTGCGCCGCGCAGAGGATTCCCGCGGCGGCTCGCGCTACATGTGGCAGCTCGCACCGGGCGCGCGGCTCGACATCACCCAGCCCGCCTCGCTGGTCGCGGTCGACTGGGCGCGTGAAAGCTATTGTCTGATCGCCGGCGGCATCGGCATCACCCCGATCGTTGGCGCGGCGCAGGCGCTGGCGCGGCGCGGGGCGAATGTCAGGCTGCACTATGCCGTGCGTTCGCGCGATGAGGCCGCCTATCTCGACGATCTCGCTGCCGTGCTCGGCGACCGCCTCGTCGTTCATGCCGGCAACGAAGGCCGCCGGCTCGACCTCGAAGCGCTGTTCGCGTCATTGCCGCAAGGCGCGATGGCTCTCTTCTGCGGCCCGATGCGGATGCTGGATGCCGCACGCCACGCCTGGATCGGGGCAGGGCATCCGCTCGCCGATCTCCGCTATGAGACCTTCGGTTCCAGCGGCACGCTGCCGACCGAGACGTTTCGCGTGCGCCTGAAGGCGTCCGGCGTCGAGCTTGAAATCCCGCGCGAGCGCTCGATGCTGGACGTGCTCAATGCGAACGGCCACGAGGTGATGTACGACTGCAAGCGCGGCGAATGCGGCCTCTGCGCCATCGACGTCGTCGAGGTCGACGGCGAGATCGACCATCGCGACGTCTTCTTCAGCGACCATCAGAAGCAAAGCAATCAGAAGATCTGCGCCTGCGTCTCGCGCGCCCGCGGCACCATCACCGTGGACACGCTGCTGCGCGCGGATGCGGTCTGAGGGGGCTTAGAGCCTATCCGCGTGCGATCAGCCGGCGAAGGAGGCCTTGTCCGCTCTGCCCTCGGGAGCGGACAGGTTCGGTTCATTCTACCGGTTCAGCCAGGGGCCAACAGCGGAAGTGCGATCCTACCCCGCAACGATGACGCAAGCCGTGGCCATCATCGGCGCGTGCCGCGCGATTGAGGACCTGAGCTTGTTGGCGGCGCGGATGGCGAAGCCCAGGGGGTGCGGATTGTTCAGGCGAAGGAAGGCGACTTTCTTCACGTAGCCCTCGACATGCCATTTGGCGTGCGCACCGCGATGAAAAACGATCACGTCACCGACCCCAAAGCGTTTTGGCGGCATGCCTTTGCTCTCGAGCACAATTGATCCTTCGAGGATCACGATGGTTTCGTCGAGATCGTAGTACCAATTGAACTTGCCCTCAGTGCAGGACCACACCATGGTCTTGGCGGTGCCACATGCACTGGTCGACAGCACGCGCGAGCGCGCTTCCGGATTTCCTTCAATGATCCAGGATGGCTCGACCGGCGAGGGCGTGAGGTCCACGTCGCAATGTCCGGCTTCAATCAGCGCAAGCTGCATGGGTCTTCTCCAAGACTGATCGGACCGATCGAGAAAAGGTCGATCGCGAGCAATTGCCGAGCTTCTTCTTCGGCACTCACACAATCAACTTTTCGCAAGAGTGGGAAGCCGCCACTTTGCCGCAAGCGGCCGTCGCCGGGCGGCTAATGCGGGTTACCTCCAAGGCGTATTCTCATGCCGGGTCAAAGCGGGAAATTGTCGGAATTGCCTGTGCAAGTTGCGCCGCCGCCGGAAGCGGACGTCCCACTTTTGCGAGTGCACGCCTCACGCCGCGTAGATCGCCCGTTGCTTCTTCGGGTCGAGCAGCGCCAGAACCTGCTTGGCCGACACCGGCCGGCCGATCAGATAGCCCTGGACTTCGTCGCAACTGAACTGGCGCAGATATTCGAGCTGGTCGGCGGTCTCGACGCCTTCGGCGACCACGCCGATGCGCAGGTCGCGCGCCAGCGAGATCACCGACTTCACGATCGCGGCGCAGTCCGGCTGCACCAGCATGTCGCGGATGAAGGATTGGTCGATCTTGATGCGGCTGAACGGCAGCTTGCGCAAATAGGTGAGCGAGGAGAAGCCCGTCCCGAAATCGTCGAGCGCCACCGTGACGCCGAGTTGCAGCAGCGCATTGAGGACCGAGGCGGCGGAGCCGTATTTCGACAGCAGCATCGATTCCGTGATCTCGATCTCGAGGCGGTGTGGAGCGATCTTCGCGTCCGCAAGCGCCTGCACGATGATCTGGAGGAGGCCGTTGTTGTGGAACTGGGCGGCCGAGAAATTCACCGCGACCCTGATCTCCTCCGGCCAGTCCGCGAGCGTCGCGCAGGCGCGCCGGATCACCCATTCGCCGATCTCGTGGATCAGCCCGGTCTCCTCGGCGATCGGAATGAATTCGCTCGGCGGCACCAGTCCTCGCTGTGGATGCTGCCAGCGCAGCAGCGCCTCGAAACCGGTGATCCGGTTGTCGGCGAGATCGAGGAATGGCTGGAACACCAGGAACAGCTCGTCCCTGGCGATCGCGCCCGCCAGATCCGATTGCAGCGCCTTGCGGTCGCGCGACGCCCTGTCGTCGGCTTCCTCGAAGAAGCAGACCGTGCCGGGTCCCGCCTTCTTGGCGCGATAGAGCGCGCTGTCGGCATTTTTCATGACGTCGAGCGGCGTGTTGCCGTCGCGCGGCGCCAGCACGATGCCGACGCTGGTCGCGCCGACGATCTCGCGGCCCTCGATCAGGAACGGTTCCGCAAAGGCCGCGACGAAGCGCTCGGCAATCTCGAGCGCATCTTCCGGCCGCGCCAGATTGGCCATCACCAGCGCGAACTCGTCGCCGCCGATGCGCGCGACATGTTCGGCCGCCCGCGTGCAGCGTTGCAGGCGGTTTGCGACCTGGACCAGGAATTCGTCGCCGGCTGGGTGGCCGAACTTGTCGTTGACCTCCTTGAAACGATCGAGGTCGAGCAGGAGCACCGCGAATTCCTCGCCGGACAGGGCCAGCCGCTTGAGGGCGCCATCGAGCGTTTCATTGAAGGCGAAGCGGTTGGGCAGCAGGGTCAGAGGATCCTGCCGCACGGTGCGTTCCGCCTCGATCTGCCGCATGACGCGGCGCGCGAACGAGATGGAATTGACGAACACGCTGCGCAGCAGCACCG
>NZ_JBFULT010000177.1:0-12776 GCF_054049755.1 Bradyrhizobium sp. P5_C11_2 | reverse complement strand
CATCGGCGACATCCCCAGACAAAATCCCTGTGCGCAATGCGGCACGCCGATCCCAAAACCCGATTGGATCGAGGCGGGCGAGGGACGCATCTCCTATCTCTGGACATGCCGGGCCTGCAACTATCGCTTCGAGGCGGTGGCGATCTTTGATCAATCCGCAGTCGAGCACCCGCCGCTCGCGGCCTGAGCCGCTGGTTACATCGCGATTTCTTTCGCCTCTCCCCGTTGGGGAGAGGTGAGGCGCATCAGGCTGCCAGCCGCGGCTGCTGCCACACCGGCAATTGCATCCGCACGATCAGCCCGTGCGGCTCGCGGTCGTGCAGCGACAGATCGCCGCCATGGGCGAGCGCGATCGCGTGCGCGATCGACAGGCCGAGCCCGAAGCCGGTGGATTCGTCCATGGTGCGCGCTTCGTCGCCGCGCACGAACGGCTCCAGCATCTCCTGCTTGCGCGCATCGGAGATGCCGGGTCCGTCGTCCTCGACGTCGATGGTGAGCTTTGTGCCGGCGACGTCGAGGCGGATCGTCACCTCGGCGCCGAAGCGCACCGCATTCTCGACCAGGTTGGTGACGCCGCGATGCAGATCGTCAGGCCGCGCGGCGGCCGTCGCCGAGGCCGGCCCTTCATAGTGCACGACATGGCCCATGTCGCCGAACTGGTCGGCTATCAGCTGTAGCGTGCTCGCGATGTCGACCAGCGTCACTGCCTCGATCTTGCGGTCGTTGCGGAGCAGCGACAGCACGGATTCCAGCATCGAGCGCATCTGGTCGAGATCGATCAGCATGCGCTTGCGGTTGCCCTCGTCCTCGATGAATTCGGCGCGTAAGCGAAGCCGCGTGATCGGCGTGCGCAGATCGTGGCTGATCGCAGCGAGCATCCTGGTGCGATCCGACATCAGCCGCGCGATCCGCTCATGCATGCGGTTGAGCGCGCGCGCGACCGAACGGATCTCTTCCGGGCCGCGCTCGGGCAGCGGCTCGGCGGCGCCGTCGAGGCTGAAATTTTCGGCGGCCCTGGCAAAGGACGACAGCGGCGCGGTCAGCGCCCGCGCGGCCCACAGGCCCAGCACGGTGACGCAGATGAAGGCGGACATCAGCGTCATCAGCCACGGCGCGCCCCAGAACCACGGCCGAGGCCCGCCCTCGACACGGCCGGCGATCATGGTGCCGTCGGGCAATTGCACGCCGATGCGGTGCGTGCCGCCCTCGGGGTCGAGCTGCACCACCTTGTAGCCGCGGCCGAGGTGGCGGCGGATCCCGTGCAGGTGCTGGCTCTCGCTCTCCTGGACGACGCTCGCAGTGCCGGGCGCCGGCGTCTCGATGTTGAGCTTCGGGAAGGCGCGCGCGAGATCCGCGATGAGGCGCGGCCGCTCGCCGGCGTCGGCCGAGCCGAGCAGCAGCGCGGCATCGGTCAATTGACGAGCGCCATCCGGCGGCGCGTCCGAACGGTCGGGCCGGCTGATCAGGAAGGCGGTGGTGACGACGAGATGCAGCGCGACGGTCGAAGCCAGAACCAGCGCGGCGATCTGCCCGCCGATACCCTTGAGGTGGAAGAACCCGAACGGCTTCATCGTCGGCGCCCCTTTAGCTGCTCAGGGAGGCCGCAACCGCTTCAGTTCTCGGCGTGAACAGATAGCCGCCGGAGCGCACCGTCTTGATGATGGTCGGATCCTGCGGATTGGGCTCGATCTTGCGGCGGATGCGGCTGACCAGCACGTCGATGGAGCGTTCGAACGAGCCGGTGTTGCGCCCCTGCGTGAGGTCGAGCAGGCTGTCGCGCGACAGCACGCGGCCGGGCCGCTCGCAGAACGTCCTGAGCAGATCGAACTCGGCGCTGGTCACCGCGACGCGCGCGCCGTCGGGATTGCGCAATTCGCGCAGGCGCAGGTCGATGCGCCAGCCCTCGAAGGCGAGCGTAGAGGCGCCCTCGATCGAGCTTGCGGCCTGTGCCGACGCCTGGCGGCGCAGCACCGCGTTGATGCGCGCGAGCAGCTCTCGCGGGTTGAACGGTTTCGGCAGATAGTCGTCCGCGCCCATCTCGAGGCCGACGATGCGGTCGACGTCCTCGCCGCGCGCGGTCAGCATGATGATCGGCGTCTGCGTCTCGGAGCGCACCTTGCGGCACAGGCTCAAGCCGTCCTCGCCGGGCAGCATGACGTCGAGGATGATCAGGTCGACGCGATGGTCGGCCATGGCGCGCGACATCTCGCGGCCGTCGCTCACGGCGGTGACGTTGCAGGCGTTGTTGCGCAGGTACTTCGCAATCAACGTCCGGGTTTCGCGGTCGTCCTCGACGACCAGGATGTTGGGACTGGGAATGGCCATGAGCTTTGTTTGTCCAAGATTCGGGCCAAATGGCGAAGATTTTTGTTTCAGATTGTTTCCGGGTGACCTCTCGCAACACCCTGCAATAGCCGGGCCGTGGAGCGGCAAGGTCTCGTTAAGTCCGTTAACCATACCGTGGCGTGGTCACACAGGAAACCCCGCAAAACCCACGGAGCCATCATGACCTCGATTTCGGCGGCCTCCGCCGGTAACTACCAGTCGCCGCTGCAGCGGCTGCAGCAGGAATTGCAATCGGAAGTCTCCGCCGGCACGATCTCGTCGTCGGACCAGTCCGCGCTCTCGACGGCGCTGACCGACATCGACACAGCGCTCCAGCAGAGCCGGTCCAGCGACCAGTCGAGCGGCACGCGGCCCTCGAAGGACGACATGAAGTCGAAGATCGACGACCTCATTTCCAACGAGGTCTCGAACGGAACGCTGACCTCGGATCAGGCCGAACAACTCAAGGGCGTGTTTCAGTCCGCCTTCGCCAGCGGTCCCGGCGGCGCCGGCGGCCCTCCGCCCGGCCCGCCGCCGGATGACAGCTCTTCGGATTCGTCGTCGTCCACGGACCAGACCAGCAGCACGTCGAGCGAGTCCACCACGGCGGAGATCCTCCAGCAGTTTCTCCAGGCGCTGCAACAGTCGCAATCGTCGACTTCGTCCTACGGCGCCAACGGCAGTTCGACGAGCTCGTCGAGCAGTGCGGATTTCTCGGCGCTTCTGATCGACTACAAGAGCTGACCTGAGCGACGCGGGTCGGCGCGGTCCTCGCCGCGATGATGCTTCTTCCCAGGGCATCATCGCCGGCGGGGAACCGTGCATCTCGAACGTTCCCGCGGAACCTTCGTCGCAGTGCAGCGCCATCATTACGCAGCGAAATTGCCGCGACTTAGGAACTGCCCTTGTTCGGCGCGGTTCTCTCCACACGAGTTTTCTGTCGAAGGAGAGGACAACATGTTGATGAAATCGATCGCCGCCGGCCTTGCCGGCACCGCGCTGCTTGCGACCGTTGCGTTCGCACAATCACCGACCGCCACCACCGACAAGGCACCGACCGCAGCCACTGCAACGACGACCACCACCTCGGCGTCTGGCCAGTGGCGTGCTTCGAAGATGTCGGGCCTCAAGGTCTATAACGACGCCAACGAGAACATCGGCTCGATCAACGAACTCCTGATGGACAAGAACGGAGATATCAAGATCGCGGTGATCGGCGTCGGCGGCTTCCTCGGCCTGGGCGAGCATCTGGTCGCCGTGCCCTTCGAGAAGCTGAAGTTCGTCAATGAGGCCGTTGCTTATACCGGCACCGGCACGAACCCGAACGCCAAGCCGGCGACCACGACCACGGGTGCTGCGACCGGCATGGACAAGTCCACGACGACCACCGTGACGCCTTCGTCGAAGTGGTATCCGGACCACGCCGTGTTCAATGCGTCCAAGGACGAGCTGAAGAACATGCCCGAGTTCAAGTATGCGGAGTAATGCGGTTCGTCTGACGACTTAAACGACGCGCGCCCGGTTTTCACCGGGCGCGCTGTCGTGCCTGCTTCACCTCTCCCCGCAAGCGGGGAGAGGGAGAAGAAACTCAGTGCGTCGCCAGCGGGCAACCGCCCTTGTCGAGCGGACGGAACGCCTCGTCGCCGGGGACGGTGGCAATCAGCTTGTAGAGGTCCCACTCGCCCTTGGATTCCTCGGGCTTCTTTACCTCGAACAGATACATGTCGTGGACCATGCGGCCGTCGATGCGGATCTTGCCGTTTTTGGCGAAGAAGTCGTTGACCGGCGTGGCGCGCATCTTTTCCATCACCTTCGGCGCCTCGTCGCTCTTGATCGCCTCGATCGCCTTCAGATAGTGCATCGTCGCCGAGTAGAGACCGGCCTGGATCATGGTGGGCATGTGTCCGACCTTCTCGTTGAAGCGCTTGGAGAAGGCGCGCGTCTCGTCGTTCATGTCCCAGTAGAACGCATCGGTGACGATCAGGCCCTGCGTCGCCTTGATGCCGAGCGAATGCGTGTCGGTGATCTCCTGCAACAGCGCGATCATCTTCTGGCCGCCCTGGGTCAGGCCGAACTCGGCGGCCTGCTTCAGCGCATTGGTGGTGTCGCCGCCGGCATTGGCCAGCGCGACCACCTTGGCCTTCGAGGCCTGGGCCTGGAGCAGGAAGGAGGAGAAGTCCGACGAGTTGAGCGGATGGCGCACCTCGCCGAGCACCTTGCCGCCGCTTTCCTTGACGACGTTTGCGGCATCGCGCTGCAGCGCCATGCCGAAGGCGTAGTCGGCGGTGATGAAGAACCAGGTGTCCTCGCCGCGCTTGACCATCGCCTTGCCGGCGACGTTCGACAGCGCATAGGTGTCATAGGTCCAGTGCACGGTGTTGGGCGAGCAGGCAACGCCGGTGATGTCGGATGAGCCGCCGCCGGAATTGATGTTGATCTTGTTCTTCTCGCGGGTGAGCGCCGAGATCGGCAACGCCACCGAGGAGGTAGGCACGTCGAAGATCGCATCGACCTTGTCGTTGTCGTACCAGTTGCGCGCGATATTGACGCCGACGTCCGGCTTGTTCTGGTGGTCGGCGGCGACCACCTCGACCGGCAGGCCGGCGACCTTGCCGCCGTAATCGGCGACCGCCATCTGCACCGCGGCGAGCGAGCCCTTGCCGGTCGCGTCCGCATAGAGGCTCGACATGTCGGTGAGCACGCCGATCTTGACCACATTGTCGGAAATCTGCGCCTGCGCGCCGCCGCTGGAAGCAGCGAGAGCGAGACCGGCCGCAACCGCGGCGATGAGTTTTTGCATGTTGTTTTTCTCCCTTTGCGTTGTTGTTTGGGCTTTGTTGCGGGGACTGTTCTAGCGACAAACGGTCGCGGCAGCTAAGCCAAAGATGCGTGAGGGGGTGGAGAAATAAGCAGGGGGCGGCGGTGTTTCCTTCGCCTCTCCCCGCAAGCGGGGAGAGGAAGAAGTTACACCACCGGTCAGGCGCTGCTGCCCTTGAGCCGTTCGTTGCGGCGGCGCAGGCCTTCCAGGGTGGCGAGGAGGATGACCGATACCGTGGTCAGGATCACCGCCGCTGCCGTGATGGTCGGGCTGATGTTCTCGCGGATGCCGCTGAACATCTCGCGCGGCAGGGTGCGCTGCTCGGGACCTGCCATGAACAGCACGATCACCACCTCATCGAAGCTGGTCGCGAAGGCGAACAGCGCACCCGACGCCAGGCCGGGCAGGATCAGCGGCAGGATCACGCGGCGGAACGCATAAAGCGGCGAGGCGCCGAGCGAGGCGGCGGCGCGTGCCAAATTGGTGTCGAAGCTTTGCAGCGTCGCGCCGACCGTGATCACCACAAAGGGCGTCGCCAGCGCGGTGTGGGCCAGGATCAAGCCGAGATAACTGCCGGTCAGTCCGATCGGCGCGAAGAAGAAATACAGACCGACCGCGGTGATGACGCCGGGCACGACGACCGGTGACAGCACGAAAGCCAGCACGAGCGGCTTGAAGCGGCTCTTCCACTGCGCCAGCCCCAGCGCGGCCAGCGTGCCAAGCACCATCGACAGCAGGGTCGAGGCAACGCCGATGATCATGCTGTTCTTCAGCGAATTCATCCAGCGCGGCGAGTTGATGAAGTCGTCGTACCAGCGCAAGGAGAGGCCCGGCAGCGGATAGGTGAGGTACGAGCCCGAGCTGAAGGACAGCGGCATGATCGCAAGGATCGGCGCGATCAGGAAGATGAACACCAGCGTGGAGACGATGATGGTCGCGGTCCACGCGATGCGCTGGCTGGGCGTGCGGAGGGAAGAATGATCGCTCAATTCTTCATTCCTCCCGTGACCTGCTGTCCCTGCACCAGCTTGCCGTAGACGAGAGCGAGCAGAACAGTGGCGAGCAGCAGCACCGCCCCCAACGCCGAGGCAAGGCCCCAATTGGCCGTCTCGGTCGTATAGAGCGCGATGAAGTAGCTCATCATTTGATCGGCGGCGCCCCCGACGAGTGCCGGTGTGATGTAGTAGCCGAGCGCCAGGATGAAGACGAGCAGGCCTCCCGCGCCGATGCCGGGCAGCGTCTGGGGCAGGTAGATCCGCAGGAAGGCGGTGTGTGGTGGCGCACCGAGCGAGGCGGCGGCACGCATGTAGGCAGGCGAGATCGCCTTCATGCTGCTGTACAGCGGCAGGATCATGAACGGCAGGAGAACGTGAGTCATGGCCACGCAGACACCGAAGCGGTTGTAGATCAGGCGCAACGGCTCGTCGATGATGCCAAGCCAGTGCAGGCTGTCGTTCACGACGCCCTTGCTCTGCAACAACACGATCCATGCGCATGTGCGGACCAGAAGCGACGTCCAGAACGGCAGCAGGACGAAGATCATCAGCAGGTTCGACCGGCCGGGTGGCAGCGTCGCCAKCAGGTAAGCGACCGGGAAGCCGAGGATCAGGCAGAGTACCGTGACACTGAGGCTGATGAGGAAGGTGCGGGCGAAAATGTTGCGGTAAATCGCCTGATCCGCCGGGGCTGCGATGATCGCGCCGTCCACGTTCCGCGTCAGGTCGAGCGCCGCCAGAAGGTAGAAGCCGGTCACCGGGCCGCTGGCGTCCTTGATCGTGGTCCAGGTGGCGCGTTCGCGCCAGGCCGGGTTGATCTTGCCGAGCGTCTCTTTGGCCGCCCCTCGCTCGGGCTGCGCCTTCAGATTGCGGGCCGTGCTGGTCAGGATCGTGCGGAAGCCGTTGAGTGCGTAATTGAGACGCTTGGCCGCGATGGCGATGGTGGCGGAAGCGCGCGCCGCCAGGATGTCGCTTGCCAGCGCCGCGTAGGCCTTTTCGTCCGGCAGGTCCTTGCCGTCCCAACTCGCGAGAGCGGCGACTGTCTGAGGTAGAACCTGACGCACCTCCCGGTCATCGACGGCGCGCCACAGCATGCCGGCGATCGGGCCTGCGAAGGTGAAGAGCAGGAAGACGAGAAGCGGTGCTACCAGCGCCAATGCCTTGACCTGGCGTGTCCGCTCCGCACGCCTCAATCGGCGCTTGAGCGGCACTTCGGTCGATGCATCGGCGCCGGTCAAGCGCGCATTCGTCATTGGTCGAGCCTTGGGTCGAGCCTTGCGGGACGCGTTATTTCGCGGCCCATTTGTTGAAGCGCTCGGTCAGGCGGTCGATGTTCTCGAGCCAGAAGCCAACGTTGATCTCGACCGCGTTCTTGATGTTGTCAGGCGCCGTCGGCAGGTCCTTCAGAACGGCGGGCGCGAGCAGAGCGGCTGCGTCCTTGTTCGAGGTGCCATAGGCAATGTTCTCCGACAGTTTTGACTGGTTCTCCGCTTTGCCTGCGAAGTCCAGGAACTTGTAGGCCGCGTCCTTGTTCGGGCTGCCCTTCAGGATGACCCAGCTGTCGAGGGTGAAGAGCGCTCCGTCCCACACCATGCCAAAATTCTTCTTCTCGTTCTTGTTCGCGGTGTCGATGCGGCCGTTGTAGACCGAGGTCATCGCGACCTCGCCGGAGGCGAGCAATTGCGGCGGCTGGGCGCCGGCCTTCCACCAGACGAGGTCGCCCTTGATGGTGTCCAGCTTCTTGAACGCGCGATCGACGCCCTCGTCGGTCGCCAGCACCTTGTAGACGTCCTTCGGCGGAACGCCGTCGGCCATGAGGGCGATCTCCAGCGTGGTCTTCGGGCCCTGACGCAAGGCGCGCTTGCCCGGAATCTTCTTGGTGTCGAAGAAGTCGGCCCAGCCGGCAGGCGCGTCCTTCAGCTTGTCCTTGTCGTAGCCGAGAACGAAATCGTAGAGGATGGCGCCGACGCCGCAGGGATTGACCGACGGCGGGATATAGGCGGCCTCGCCGCCGATTTTGGAATAATCCAGCTTCTCGAACAGGCCTTCCTCGCAGCCGACCGCCAGTTCGTCGCTCTCGACCTGCACGACGTCCCAGGTGGCGGCGCCACCCTGCACCTTGGCGCGCAACACGCCGACGCCGCCGTCCCAGGACTCGTCGTTCATCGCAACACCGGCTGCCTTCTTGAACGGCTCGAAATAGACCTTCTTCTGGGCATCCTGATAGGCGCCGCCCCACGACACGACGGTGAGGTCACGCGCCTGCGCGAGCGTCGCCAGCGCAGCGCTGGCGCTGAACGCCGCGGCGAAACCGAGAGCAATCTTGCCAATCTTGCGCTTCAGCATGGTCCTTGTTCCTTCTTCATGAGCGTTGCGTTGAGGTTGATCGATGCCGGTCCGGATCAGACGGGATCGAGGGCCAGGCAGTCCTCGGGACGGAAGGTGATGAATACGTTCTCGCCAGGTCTTAGGTTGCCAGGTCTTAGGTTGCCATGTCTCAGGTTGCCAGGTCTCAGACTGTCATGCGCTCCCGGCTGAAGCTTGACCATGAACTCCCCGTTGCCGGCGACATCGAGCACGGCCAGCGCGTGGTCGCCGAGATAGATGGTGTTCTGCACCCTGGCCGGCAGTCGGTTGGGTCCCTCGCTGGAGGTGCCATCCGGGACAATGGCGATCCGCTCCGGCCGCACCGACAGGGAGGTCGATGCGCCCGCGCCTGATACGTTGACCGCCCGTGCGGTCACGGCGCCGCCACCCGCCAGCGCGACGCGGCAATATTCCTTCTCGATCGTCTCGACGGTGCCGGCCAGCACGTTGTTCTCGCCGATGAAGTGGGCGACGAAGCTGTTCACCGGATGCTCATACAGCGCGTCGGGCCTGTCGATCTGCTGCACGATGCCGTCGTTGAACACGGCGATGCGGTCCGACATGGTGAGCGCTTCACTCTGATCGTGGGTGACATAGACGACGGTGATGCCCATCGTCTCGTGCAGTTGCTTGATCTCCAGTTGCATCTGCTCCCGCAGGCGCTTGTCCAGGGCGCCCAGGGGTTCGTCCATCAGCACGAGTTGCGGATTGAAAACCAGCGCGCGGGCCAGCGCCACGCGTTGCTGCTGACCGCCGGACAGCTGCCCGGGCCGCCGGTGCGCCAGGGTTTCCATCTTGATCATGCGCAACGCGGCCCTGACGCGCTCCTGCGCTTCCGCCTTGTTCGTGTTGCGAACGGACAACGGGAAGGCGATGTTCTCCGCGATTGTCAGGTGCGGGAACAGGGCATAGTTCTGGAACACCATGCCGATGTCGCGCTTATGGGGCGGCACGTTCTTGATGGGCCGGTCGGCGAGGTAGATCTCGCCATGGGTCGGAACCTCGAAGCCAGCCAGCATCATCAGCGTGGTCGTCTTGCCCGAGCCGGACGGGCCGAGCAGAGTGATGAACTCGCCCTTCCTGATGTCGAGGTCGAGGTTCTTCACCACGAGGTGCTCGCCATCGTAGGTCTTCTGAATGCCGGAAAAGCGCACCAGTGCCGGCGCAGGCGTGACCATGCCGGCTTCCATATCATCCTCGCGTTATCAGCTACAGTGCTGTCAGGACCTCGTCCGAGGTTGCGACGAACAGCTTAGCATCCTCCGATGAGAATGCCAGCGGTGCAAGCGACGCGCGCACGGGCCCGGCGCGTGAGGGCGCGCTACATCCCCGACAGCTTCGTCACGTACACGTTCAGCGAGCCGCCGGCCTCGGCGACAATGCGCAGCGTCTTGGAGTCGAAGGCGATGTCGGCGAGGGTCAGGCTGTCGATCTTGGCCTCGACCTTGAGGCCGTCCTCGCTCTTCTGGTAGTCGGCGATCGCGGCGGCGATCTTCTCGCGGGCGTTCGCGGCGATCGGCTTCAGGTCGAGCGTCGCCTTCTGCAGCAGCGCCTGCTGCATCTTCGGCACCACGGCGCGCGCCGCCGCGCCGAGCAGGCCGAAGGCGGCCTCGGATTCCACCGCGAGCTGGATGTCGGCGAGCCGCAGCGTTTGCTGCGCCTGGTCGAGCATCGGCCGGCCCCAGATGTGCACGGTGGCTTCCGCTCCGAGGCCGAGCCAGCTCGTCTTCTCCTTGGCACGCACCAGCAGAGAGATCAGGAGCCGGTCGCCGGACGGGATCACGTTGACGCTCTTCACGGTGACGTCGACCGGGCCGGAGCCGTCCTCGGGATAGGTGTGGCCGACCATCTGCGCGGCGATGAGCTTGTTGATCTCGGTGAAGGGCACGTCGATCGGCACGCCGATGCTCACGCCGGTGCCGGTCGGCGGCACGATCGAAATCTTGTCGGGGAACGGGCAGTCCGGCTTGGTCGCTGTCGTCGTGACGCGCGTCTCGGCCTCCAGGCCGAGCAGCAAGGTCACGGCCTGTGCGTCGACACGCGGCTGCGCCGCGATCGCCCGCACCGGCTTCATCTCGAGCCAGAGCGGCGGCAGCGCGGCGGTAGATCCCGTGCCTTGCAGCGGGATCGAGCGGCACGCCTTGGCCCACTGCACCTTCGCATTCTCCCGCAGCGACGGATCGTTGCGGATGCGCTCGGAGACCACGTTGAGCTGTTCGCCGACCGTCTTGTCGATCAGCGGCTTCACCTGTGCGGGCACGTTGACCTTGGCGCCGGCGACCGAGAGGTTGGTGTCGCCGAGATTGACCTGGGCACCGAGATTGGGCTCGAGATGCCAGTTCGCCGCGAGCTTCGGGCGCGAGGTGACGACCACGTTGCCCTTGATCTCGGCGCTGGCATTCAGGTTCTTGATGTTGACGGCGCCGATCCGTTTCGCCGCGTCGCCGCCGAGCACGCCGCCGAGCACGCCGCTGAGCGCGTCGCCGAGCGCGCCGGTCGCCTTCGATGACAGCGAGCCCGTCACGTTCAGCTTGCCGGTGAGCGGAGTCGAGATGGTCAGCACGTCCTTGTCGCCGGCAGCCGCCATCGGCCCGCGCACGGCGGACYAGCCGATGTCGGCGTTCTCCAGAATCTGCGAGATCGGGTTGTCGGCCTTCCCGGCGAAATTGCGCGGCGCGGCCTTTTCGGCCTGCTCGCGGATCGCCGAGATCGCAATCGCGACCGGCGCGACCACGATCGAGCTCTTCGAGGCCGGCGGCAGCGGCGGCAATTGCGCGACCGGCGGCGCGGAGGTCGTCCCCCGCGGCGACAGCCAGTCCATCGCTTTCAGGCTGATGAAAAACGACGCCGCAATCACCACGACCGCGATCAGGATAGTCTTCAAGTTCAACGTCAGACGCATCGATCCCCCAGGCCGCCCGGGGATGGATTTTACAGGGCGGGCGAGGAGGGCGCTAGAGCGCACCGGTGGGGTGGAATTGGGGCGAATGGGTTAACGGCTGCGGCCGTGCCGTTGCCGCTTATTCCGGCCGTCATCGCGGGCCTAGCTGCGCCGGGGACGGCGGACCGCTCTCACATTGCCGCGATCTCCGCCACCGCAGTAGAAGCGGTCGCCGCCGTCGGACTCCAACCCCGAGACCATCGTCCCTGCGGGCAGGTCGAGCTGCTCCAGCACCTTGCCGCTCTCCGGGTCGATCCGCCTGATGTCACTGTCGTCGCCCTCCCAGGTGCCGTGCCAGAGCTCGCCGTCGACCCAGGTCACCCCGGTCACGAAGCGCTTGCTTTCGATGGTGCGCAGAACCGTCCCCGTCTCCGGATCGATCTGATGGATCTTCCGCTCGCGATATTGACCGACCCAGAGCGAACCCTCCGCCCAGGCCAGTCCGGAGTCGCCACCGCCGCCCGGTGCGGGGATGGTGGTGAGCACCTGGCCGGTCGCGGCGTCGATCTTCTGGATGCGGTCCTCGGCGATCTGGAACAGGTGCTTGCCGTCGAATGCCGTCCCCGCATGTGCGGCGACATCGATCGAGCGTGCGATCTTGCCGCTGTCCGGATCGACCGCATTCAACTTGTCGCCGGATGCGAACCAGACATGGGCGCCGTCATAGGTGACGCCATGCACGGCCTCGACGCCCGCGAAAGGCCCGTACTCCCTGACGATCTCGGCGGCTGAACGTTTCATGTGCTCGATCCCTGTGTGGTGATGCCACCTTACGTCTTCAGGAGCGGTCCGGGGAGTAACAAGCCTGTCGGGAAACCCGGGACGGGCGGGGTGATCCAGCGCCGCGCCCGCCCGTGTCCGAAGGACTGCACCTTGTTCGACCGGGCCAGCTCGTCGAGTGCCCGCTGCACCGTACGCGCGCTCGTTCCAAGCGCCAGCGCGAGCGCCGAGCTCGACCACGGCTCGCCGTCGGAGAGGACGGCGAGCACGGCAGCGTGCTTCTCCTCGACCGGCCGTGCCAGCACCAGAACCTGTCGCGTCTTGCGCGGTGTCAGCGCAAAGCCCTGCTTCGTCGCGCTCACATCGGCGAGAGGCTTGAGCTTCGCGCGGAGCCGCCCGATCTCGACCCGCAACCGGGCGCGATGCGATTCATCGACGTGCCTCGCCTGAAATGCCGCGGTCATCAGCGCCTCCCGGGACACGTCCGCGGGCCACGCCTGCGCCAGGGGGCGGGCGAGCGCGAACAGCACCGGCCGGGTTCCGAACGACACGACGATGCCTCCCTTGCGAACGGTGTGGTGGAACGTGTCCACGACAAGCGCCTCGGACG